>JBCDJE010000899.1:0-1508 GCA_038748185.1 Bacteroidota bacterium | reverse complement strand
TTCAATTTAAATATGACCGAAGAGATTGAAGCAGCACTGATGAATTTACCTGATACAGCAACTTTGCTTAAAGAGCCTAAACATCTTGAAGCACTAGTTCCCTTGCTATTTCCATCTCTCTGCATAAAAGGGCAAATGGGATTTTTTACTGCTCCATTCAGTTATTCATTTTTATTTCTAACACCAACATTAAAAGATCTCTTTACAAATGATAATTGGCTAATCAATATCGATTCCAAAAATATTTCCGATCAAACGGCATTAAAAGATAGTTTTTTTGATGTAACAAGCCTGATACTTAACCGACTTTATAATGAAAATATAAATATTGATTATGAAGAGACCATTCAGGTTAAACATGCAGAAACTGGGTTAACAAAATATTATAAGATTATAAGTAAATTCGATTTTGTAGAAGTAAAAACATCATCGCCCATTAAAAAACTTACCAAGAAGCAAATTCATGAAATATTAAATAATTGGCAAAACACAAGTTTAACAGAAAAATACATTCCTATTAAAAATTTCTCTTTTGAAGGTTTTGTAATTGGTAATGCAGTTGATGTCACAAAAAGAGAAATACTTTCGGCATTGGAGTCTTTAATGGTAACCAATGAAAGTAATATAGATTATAATGAAGGTTTGCTGTACCTCCAACAGTTAACTCGTTCTTTCCTAGAAATGCCTGAAATTGAATTTGGGAGTACGTATATACAAGAAACCGCTTGGCAAAACAGTACTGACTGGACTTTATTGCGCAGGTTTGATAGTAACTTATTATTCCCTGCGCTTAGTAATAAAGACTGTGCTTATGGTAAGGTGATCGCTACCAAACAAGCCGTAATTATTGGAGATCTTAACCAAGTAAAAAACCTGAGCCAATTAGAACTTGAATTACGAGAGAAGAAATATAGAAGTTTACTGTTAATCCCACTATTCGATGAATTAGGAAATGTTTTGGGGATTATGGAAATAGGTTCTCCCTTACCCTACCGCTTCAATCAGATGACAGTCTTGAGTTTAAAGGGGTTCACAGAATTGTATTCATTAGGTATGAATAGTTTTGTAAAAGAGATTGACAATCAGGTTCGCCTCACTATGCAACAGCAATTCACTTCTATTCATCCTAGTGTGGAATGGAAATTTAAAGAGGCTGCAACGATTTTTTACTGGACAAAAACAAGTGGTAAAACACAAAGTACACTACCCCCAATTATTTTTAAAGATGTCTATCCGCTATATGGGCAAGCTGATATTGTTAGTTCTTCTCAACTGCGCAATAAGTATGTTACAGCTGATTTGATAGATAATCTAAAACGTGTAAATGAATTAATGGAAGTATGTAAAAAACAAATCCAATTTCATTTGCTCGACGTGTACTGGAAGAGAACCTCAACTTATCTCAATAAATTAATAAAAGGAGAATTTGTTTCTAAAGACGAAACACAAATAATTGGCTAACTAACTCGTGAGGTACATCCTTTATTAAATGAATTACGATCGCATTT
>JBCDJE010000898.1:0-1512 GCA_038748185.1 Bacteroidota bacterium | reverse complement strand
TTGAAAATTACCCCCCAATTGTTGACATTGACTCACTAACTTTTTTATTCATTAGTCTGTTATGCTCTGCCTCAAAACCGTCTTTTGCTCTCGACCTAAATGCTTTTAGTAAAGCTGCATAAATCTTGTTGTCATCTACACCAAATCTCATTAATTTTTTCAAATCAAGTATTCCTTCATCATATAAACAAGTCTTTAAAGTGCCTTGTGCAGTAAGCCTAATTCTATTACAACTACCACAAAAAGTTCTACTGAAAGCCGCAATTATTCCTACTTTACCAGTATACCCCGGCAATTGATAAGTGATAGCAGTTGCAGCTGGTGTTGTTGGTAATACCACAATACCTGGAAAGTGGTTTACTAGCTCTTTGTAAATACGTTTGGCATTCCATTGTAGAATGGGGTAGTTATTTCCTGCACCGTTAAAAGGCATCTCTTCTATAAATCTAACTTCTACTTTGTTTTGTTTGGTAAAGTTGGCTAAATCAATAATATCCTCAGTATTCTTTCCCTCCATTACTACTGCATTAATCTTTACATTAAAGCCTTCTTCAAGCATATTGTATAAAGTTTCCATCACTTTAGGGAGTTCATCCCTTCTTGTAATTTTGTGAAATCTTTCTCTATGTAATGTATCTATACTCAAGTTAATATCAGTGATGCCTAGTTTTTTAAGTTCAGAAATATATTTACCTGTTAGTACACCATTGGTAGTAATATTTATCTTTTTTAAAGCATCAATTTCTCTTATTTTAGTAAGAAATTCCATTAAATCTTTTCTAACAAAAGGCTCTCCGCCTGTAATACGAATTTTATTTACCCCCATACTTGTAACTATCTTTACTAATCTCTCCATTTCTTCGAAGGTAAGTAAGGCTTTTTTGGGAAGATATTTAATGCCTTCTTCTGGCATACAATAAAAACAACGCAGATTACAGCGGTCAGTAACAGCTAAGCGCATATATTCTATCGGCCTACCATGATTATCTATAATTACTCTTTCTGGCATATTAATAATTTAATAGAATAACGATCGAACTTTATTTACTAAAACTAAAACTTCAATAGGTGTTAACCTAAATTTTAAAAGGAAAAGAGGATTGATATAAATGTTCTTCTTGTTATGATATGGGGTTTTTACATGAAAATAAAACTTCATTATTAATGATTGATCAAGAGATGGTGATTTTTTTTTCTAAGAATGCGCATATTGCATCCAATCATAAAGAATGTTTATTCTTTATTGGTGCTCCCGATTCTTATTTTATCTTTAAGTATCTTGATCACTTTTACACCTCCTATTACATATTCTACAAGATGATATGAGTTGGTTATCCGATTATTCAAATCAGAGAACGGTCTGTTTAAAGGCATTTTCTTGTGTATGAATACCTTCAGATTGGAAACCTTGAAATCCAAAATACTGTGGCAACATTGTTTTAAAGATCTAATATTTTAACTTCTATAAGCCTTTTTGGTTGCCTTTATAGAGTGGACTTACATATTAAAATA
>JBCDJE010000897.1:0-1521 GCA_038748185.1 Bacteroidota bacterium | reverse complement strand
TATTGGAAAGAACATCACATCAAATCGCTAATTAATAAATTTCCCAAAGGTCAAGTTGTAATAAAAATTAATAACCAATTTGCAGGTTGCGCACTCTCCATCATTGTTGATTACGACCGCTATTCTGATATACATACTTACAAAGAAATAACCCAAAACTACTCTTTTGATTCTCACACCAATGAAGGTGACATACTTTATGGTATAGATATATTTATTAAACCAGAATTTAGGGGCCTACGATTAGGAAGACGACTTTACGATTATAGGAAAGAGCTTTGCGAAAATTTAAATTTGAAAAAAATTGCTTTTGGAGGCAGAATTCCTAATTATCATAAATATGCAGCTACTTTAAGTCCCAAAAAATATATTGAAAAGGTAAAGAGAAAGGAGATAAACGATCCTGTACTTAATTTTCAAATTTCAAACGATTTTTATCCCTCTAAAATTCTGACAGGATATTTAGAGGGGGATGCAGCTTCTAATGAATTTGCCGTATTATTAGAATGGAATAATATCTATTATGAAAACCCTATAAAGAAAGCATCAACCAAGAAGAAAGTAGTGAGAATTGGTCTTATTCAGTGGCAGATGCGCCCTTATAAATCGTTAGATGATTTATTACAACAGGCTGAATATTTTATAGATGCCGTCTCAGGTTATCGCTCTGATTTTGCCCTATTCCCTGAGTTTTTTAATGCGCCACTTATGGCTGAAAATAATCATTTATCGGAGTCAGAAGCCATTAGAGAACTTGCCAAATATACCGAAATAATAGTGCAGAAATTTTCAGAGTTATCTATTTCTTATAACATCAACATTATTTCGGGAAGCATGCCTGAAATTAAGAACAGCAAGTTATACAACGTTGGATATCTGTGTAAAAGAGACGGTTCTATTGAGAGGTATGAGAAAATTCATGTCACTCCTGATGAGGCGAAGGTTTGGGGTATGCAAGGAGGAAACGAACTAAAAGCATTTGATACAGATTGTGGAAAAATCGGTATACTGATCTGTTACGATTCTGAGTTCCCGGAGCTCAGCAGGTTATTGGCTGAAGAAGGGATGGATATCTTATTTGTGCCTTTTTTAACCGATACACAAAATGGCTATTCAAGAGTACGGTATTGTGCACAAGCAAGAGCTATTGAAAACGAATGTTATGTGGCAATTGCCGGGAGCGTAGGAAACTTACCCAATGTACACAATATGGATATACAATTTGCTCAATCTATGGTATTTACCCCTTGCGATTTTGCTTTCCCTACCAATGGCATTAAAGCAGAAGCGACCCCAAATACTGAGATGATACTGATCGCTGATGTTGATGTAGACTTACTACGAGAACTTAATCAATTTGGCAGTGTAAGAAACTTAAAAGACAGACGGAAAGATTTATTTGAGTTAAAGAAGAAGTTGTGATAAGATAGAGCTAAGGAAATTGGTGTGATTTTATACCAGTGTTACTAAGATTTTCTCTTTATGAAATTACTCAGATAAAGCCTATGCTCCCTTTATCAT
>JBCDJE010000896.1:0-1526 GCA_038748185.1 Bacteroidota bacterium | reverse complement strand
GTACTCCAACCAAAAAAACGTTTTTCCTCTTTTTTTTCTTCAATTGAAAAAAGTACTTTAGGAGTCGAAAACGTTCTTTGAAAAGTAAACATTAGGGGCATTATTAGGGTAAAAATAGTGTGCAGAGTATTACCCTTTCGGACTTAACCTCGCTGGGCTCGACAAAGAGGGCAGCCCCGACCACAAGTACACCTACAACGGCAAAGAAAAGCAGGAAGAGTTCGGCCTCGACTGGCATGACTACGGGGCTAGGATGTATGATCCTCAGTTGGGAAGGTGGCATGTGGTGGATCCGCTAGCGGATATGATGAGAAGGCATTCACCTTACAATTATGCCTTTGACAATCCGATTCGTTTTATAGATCCTGATGGGATGGCACCTGCTAACTGTTGTGGTGATGATAACATAATTGTTGAAGCTATATCTCAAGACCAAGTGCAGGATAATTTGAGAGAAGGAAATCAATCTCTAAGCGAGTCACTTGAAGTTAAGGTTACTGCAATGATTGGTTTAATCAAAGGAAAAATGAATCTCTTTGGTTTGTTTGATGCAGAAACCGAAGTAAGTGTTTACTCTACAGAACTAACCCTCAATTCAAATGGAGATATGAACGCAGAAATGAGTTTAGCAAAAGCAGAGGGTAAAGCGAAAGTTGATGATTTTGGAATAGCGGCTGAGGGTAAGGCTGTAACGATGACAAGTGATCCAAATTCACAAGATAAAGCCCTGAGTGGAGATTTTAAAGCTGGTAATTTATCTAGTACATCAGGAACAGTAAATAGTGATGGCAAACTATCTTTAGAAGCAGGTACAGGTGGAGTTGCTGTGGGCTTCACAGTTGATTTTAATAAGGTTGGACAGTTCTTTGAAAGTACAGGACAAGCGGTTAAAGGAGCTCTAAATTATGTTTTTGACGTTGCAACATTAAATGCTTTTGATAGTGATGACTCAGGTAGAAGCCAAGACGAATTTATAAGGGATAGATATGAACGATAGTAAAATTATCAAATATTTGCCATGGTATAATATTTTAGGTGGATTGGCTGGTATGTTACTAGTAATTTATAATGTATTTGTTACCAATGCGAGTCAAAATCTATATCAGCTTTTATTTTTCCTGTTTTATTTGTTCATATTTTCTTCGGGGATAAAGTTCAAAAATGATAAGAGCAAGAAATTTTATTTTATTTTATCCCAAATCTTACAGATATTATCTTTTAGTATTCATAATGTGATAGACTACTTCTTCTGTGCAGGATTCTTCATAGGTGTAAAGATAGAAGGCTTAAAAATATCTTTCTCATTAGAACTAATGAAAGTACATTTTAGGGTAGTATTAGAAAACGATACTCCATCAAGTATAATAGTAAATATTATTCCTATTTTAATTGTAGTTTACTTGAGTAGAAAAGTTAAAATACCAACTAGAATGTGAGAAAATTATAGAAGCCTACCAGAAATAATATTACCCCTAGGATCAGGGGGCATCTTGCTGAAATTTGGATGGACGCAGGTTGATGTAATT
>JBCDJE010000895.1:0-1541 GCA_038748185.1 Bacteroidota bacterium | reverse complement strand
TGTGATTGTATCAAGTATACCTTACTTTTTAACCTCTTATAATCTTAATGAAGCTTCAACAGATGCAGGCGGATTGGAAGCAAGGTATGTTATAAAAGCTTTTATTATGATAGGATTTACATTTTTATTATTACAAGGTATTGCCCTCATGTTTAGATCGATTATCGTATTAACAAACCAAAAATTCATTGATTAACCAAACTAATCTGACGGGCTTATAAATGGCTGCCTTATTACTGTTTCTTGTATTAATTGTCCTCATTTTACTGGGTTTTCCTGTAGCATTTACGCTTGCCGGAGTTTCAATCATTTTCGGATTGATCTTTCTTGATCTGGAATTTTTCTACTTGCTGCCTTTGCGAATCTATGGTACTATGAGCAATTTCGTGTTAATTGCTGTGCCCTTGTTTGTATATATGGGAGTAATGTTAGAAAAATCGGGTATTGCAGAACGTCTACTTAATACCATGGCAATGCTTTTTGGGCGGCTGAAAGGAGGGTTGGCTGTAGCGGTAATAATTGTAGGAGCTATGCTGGCCGCATCTACTGGGATAGTGGGTGCTACTGTGGTTACTATGGGTTTATTGAGTCTTCCTGCAATGCTTAATAGAAAATATAAACCTGAGTTAGCTACTGGTACTATAGCAGCAGCAGGAACATTAGGGCAAATTATTCCACCTAGTATTGTATTAGTGTTACTGGGGAGTGTGATGAATATTTCTGTGGGTGATTTATTTATAGGTGCAGTAATTCCGGGGTTGAGCTTAGTAATATTGTACATTCTCTTTGTACTTATTTATGCTTTTCTAAACCCCACATCGGCGCCTGCTGTGCCAAAAGAAGAAATAGCTGCTTTTAAAGAAAAGGATTATTTTGTAAAAGTAATTAGGGCGTTTGTGTTGCCACTACTACTCATTTTTGCTGTATTAGGGTCAATATTTGCGGGAATCGCTTCGCCTACTGAGGCAGCAGCAGTTGGTGCATTTATGGCGACTGTTTTAACATTAATGGAAAAGAAACTTACTTTAAAAGTATTGCAAGATGTAATGTCTGAAACAGTTCACCTCACTAGTATGGTATTTATTATCTTGGTTGGAGCGACTGCTTTCGGATTGGTTTTTAGAGGTATTGAAGGGGACGATGCTTTAATTAATTTTATCAGAGAATCGAATTTAAGTCCATACACTTTCCTAGCATTTGTAATGGTATTGGTATTTTTTGCCGGTTTTTTTATCGACTTCATTGAAATTATTTTCATATTTATGCCGGTTGTTACTCCTGTATTTGTAGCCTTCGAAATGGACTTGCTTTGGGTTGCTATCTTGGTTTCCGTAAATTTACAGGCTTCTTTTTTGACGCCACCTTTCGGATTTTCACTCTTCTATTTGAAAGGTGTGACCCCCCCTGAGGTGAAAACTACTCATTTGTACAAAGGAATTATCCCTTTCATTATCATTCAACTTATTTTAATTGCGGCTATCATTATTTTCCCTAGAATAGTTACTTGGTTACCAACAGTAATGGAAAATTAAGTGATGGAG
>JBCDJE010000894.1:0-1601 GCA_038748185.1 Bacteroidota bacterium | reverse complement strand
TTGAAAATGATATTGGAGAAGTAGTAAAAGAAAATATTGATAGACTCTTTATTGATTTTGCCACTAATATGAGGGGGTTTAAGTATAACCAACTTTCTGGAAATAATTTCATATTGCTTAATGCTGAACTACGCATTCCTGTACTAAAATATTTCTATAAAGGTACAATTACATCTAACTTCTTCAGAAACCTACAATTAGTGGGTTTCACAGATGTTGGCTCAGCTTGGACAGGTATTAGCCCTTTTAACCGTGAAAATGCATTAAATACTGAAATCATACCGGAAAGAGCACGCCCTGGCGATCTTGGCTTTGTTGCTAGAGTAAAGAATTTTAAAAATCCTTTCCTTGTTGGCTATGGTGCTGGTATTCGCACAATGTTGTTGGGCTTTTATACCAAATTTGATGTAGCTTGGGGAATTGAAGATGAAACTAGGCAAGACCCTATGTACTACCTTACTCTAGGTCATGATTTTTAAAGTATCTCACCTCAAATTAAACTTTTACAATAGGCTTGTATTTCTGGTAAAAAGAAATAAAAATCTTGTTTTAATTCTTCGTAGTACTGCATAAGAACATTAGTAGCTTCTGACATATTCGATTTATAACTGGTTCTTTTACTTAAACCAATAAGGCTATTTTCTATCCCTTCTATTTGTGCATAACTTAATAACCAGTTGTACTTTACCATATAAGGAAAAAACGTTTTTACTTTTGTGGGAAAATACTTTGCGCGTTTTTTAAAATGTTGATATACCTCCTCGCAAAATTTTGGCAATGGTAACGCAATATGAAAATCAGACCAGTTTGCAGCAAGGAAATGATCGTAAAACATATCTATTACTACAGGTGAATACTTGCCTTGCGCATCTCGTATCCTACTGATGCTTTTTTTTACCATATAATGTTGATCGGTAAATGCATCAATTTTTCTATGCATAATAATGCCTTGTTGTATAGTTTGAGGATAGCTTTTATAAGCGTTTCCTTTTACATAATCAGCAATAAAATTTCCAAACATTAAAGGCTCAGAAGGGTATGACAAGAAGATGTGTGCCAAGAAATTCATTAGACTAAGTTACTTGAATTATATCAATTCATAAAAGATAGGGGTAAGAGTAGTATTCATTAAGTATCATCTTGTCCTTTTACTATTAGGATACGTCTAGCTTTAATAGTTAGCTAACCAATTTCATAGGTTTTTTGTACCATTCTTACAATAGAAGTTTCAGTAGTATATTTACTTACTTCATCTAATGCTATCCATTTCAAGTCTTTTGATTCGTGATTCTTTACGGGTTCATCTCTTATATCAGCTTCAAAAATAAATCTAATATCATAATGTTTATGGGCAGGTACTTCTTTCCTTGCCGGTATATCATGGATATCTATATCGAATATTTCTTCGCCAAAGCTTATAATAGAAGGCAATCCAGTTTCTTCTTCTGCTTCTTTTAAAGCGACGGTATTTACATCAGGATTACCATCTGTGTGCCCTCCGGGTTGTAACCATTTATCTAATTTACTGTGGTGAATGAGCAAAACATGCTGGTGATTGTAATCCAATATCCACGAGGAGGCAGTAACATGACCCATCAGAT
>JBCDJE010000893.1:0-1618 GCA_038748185.1 Bacteroidota bacterium | reverse complement strand
TCAATATTTTCACCGTAACTTTCTGGTGCATTTTTTTTTGCAAGCATATTTAACTGATATTCTAAATCAGCCGGAGATTTATCTTCTTTTAACAAAATGTATGTCCAGCAAGGGTCCCACTTCCAGTTAGTTATTAATGCTTCTGTATCTAAATCCATACTTTTTAGTGATGAAAAAGAAGCGATAAAATCAAACTCAAAATGAGAGGCATAATCTTTTTCTGAAAACACGCCTGTTACCTTTAAAGGATAACGGTCTTCGTAAATAATTTTCTGCCCAATAGGATTGATTTCCCCAAAATACTTTTTAGCCGCTTTACTACTGATAATAACCGAAAACGGATTTTGCAATGCGAGTGCTTCTTCCCCCAAAATTAAAGGATAGTCAAATACTTTAAAAAAAGACTTATCAGCAAAATAAAACAGTGCTTCATTAAACCTTAGACTATCGCACTGAATAGCATGCGATGGAACTTGAAAATTGAAAATTCTTACTACCTCATCTATATATTCAGGATAAAATTTCTTTGCTGAAGGACCAAAAGGAAAGGGCACACTGGCAGCTTTTTCTACCACACTGTTTCTCTCTACAAATTTGGTTATTCTATAAGTTCTTTCAGCATTTTTATGGTGGGAATCATAACTTAGTTCGTGGCGTATGAGTAGTAAAAGTAGTGTAAAGAAAGAAATACCTACTGCCAGCCCAAATATATTGATGAACGAATATAATTTAAACCTGTAAAGGTTTCTAACAGCTATAGTAAGATAGTTTCGAATCAATGCCTTTACTCATTTGAATAGTTTAAAAATTAGTTAGTCACTTTTTTGAGATTTTCTGTTACAAGTTGTCCATCAAATAAATGTATTACTCTTTGACTGTATTCAGCAGCAGTAGAAGAGTGTGTTACCATTACTATACTCGTCCCACTTTCATTTAATTCGGTAAGAATTTCCATCACTTCTTGTCCCCTTGTAGAGTCTAAATTTCCAGTAGGTTCATCAGCGAGTATAAGGCTTGGTTTAGAGATGACTGCCCTAGCAACAGCTGCCCGTTGTTGTTGACCGCCCGAAATTTGTTGTGGGAAATATTTAATTTTATGAGCGATATGCAATCTTTCCATAATTTCTTCAACCCTACGTTTTCGTTCGCTTGCTGAAATCTTGAGGTACATAAGCGGTAATTCTATGTTTTCATAGATGGTTAACTCCTCTATTAGATTAAAACTTTGGAATACAAAACCAATATGATTTCTACGTAGAAATGCTCTTCTTCTGGTACCTGAATTGGCTGTTACTTCACCTAAAAAAATGACTTCTCCTTTAGTAGGCTTATCGAGCAAACCCATAATATTAAGCAAAGAAGTTTTACCACAGCCCGAAGGTCCCATAATACTTACAAACTCTCCCCTTTTAATATTAAGGTTTATATCTGTAATGGCTGTAGTATCAATTCCAAAGTTGGAATAAGTTTTCTCTACATTAATTAGTTGAATCAACATCCGCTCTTCTATTAGCCCATTTTTTTAATCTTAAAAAAACAATATGTATAAGTAAAAGTAAACAAGCGAAATACCATCAAATATACCTTACTGAAAATCAATAAGATAATTCACCTTGCT
>JBCDJE010000892.1:0-1619 GCA_038748185.1 Bacteroidota bacterium | reverse complement strand
TTCCAGAAAAAGTCTTAATGATATTAGAAATTTCCAATGAAGGATCACCATCATAAACGCCATATACATTACTCATCACTAAAAGTGCATAAACTTTAAGCATAGTGGCTATCATACCCGCTAGTTCATCATTATCGGTAAACATCAATTCAGTGACAGATATTACATCATTTTCATTTACTATGGGGATGATCTGGTTTTCGAGTAACACATTTAAACAGTTTTTCATATTTAAATAGTGCTTTCTATCTCTAAAATCTTCTTTGGTTACCAGTACTTGTGCACAAAGGAAATTTTCTGCTTTAAAAAAGTTATTGTAGTGCTCCATAAGCTTTACTTGACCTAGTGCAGCAAAAAGTTGCTTTTGAGCAATTGTTCCTATTTTCCCTCTCGTTTTATAGATGCTTTTACCTGCAGCTACAGCACCTGAAGAAACAATAATTACTTGTATGCCTTGCTGTTTTGTTTTTACAATTTGGGTAACAAGAGACTTTAGTACAGCTAGATCAGGTAACCCTTCTTTGTTGGTAAGTACATTGGAACCAATTTTAATGACAATTCTTCGATAAGTTTTATTAACATTACCCATAAGACACTGATTTTTTCATGCAATTGTATGATTTTTGTGGGTTATAATTATTAGAATGGGCTGAAATAGATAACTATTAGTTTTTTTTATAAGAGATAAGTTCATTTAATAGTAAGTTGAAAACAAAATTAGCGATTGGTTAGTGAACTTTTTAATTAAATGTATTTGTTGGCAAAAAGTAAAACACAATTACAATCATATAAGGAACTCACATAAGGCTACAGCAACCAACAATATGAAAAGTAAATTATCGGATAGAAAGCATTTTCAAGTATCAATTTGTTGCTTCTTTCTTTCAGTTGTATTTCATCTTCCTTCAAAAGCACAAAACACTGTTAATTGGTTACAACAAGAATTCTGTCAAACAGGCTTAAAAGGCATGGCACCTAGTAGAGGTATTTCTTTCGAAAGGGTGAATACTCCTGAATATAATATAGCATCTTCTTCTCCGGAAAATGAAATTGGAAACGGCGCATCTGAGGTAGAACATCATAGAAGGATTAAGATGAAATTAAGAGCCCCTCTTTGGAATTCGCCAGGATTAAAAGCAGTAATTGGTTTTAAATATGTCAATGAGGTAATAGAGTTTGAAAATCCGAATCAATTAGATTTTAACCTGCATCGAGATATTGGTAACAAAAATATGAAATCGTTAGGTACAGATTTGATTCTATTGAAGCCTTTTAGAACAAATAAGTACCTTGTATTTAGAGGAGCTATAAATTATAGTGGTGCTTATGAGAGTTTAAAAGATATTAACAGTAATTACTTAAATTACAATATGTCTGCTTTACTAGGTATCAGGAAAAATGCTGATACAGAATTTGGCTTTGGATTGAGTTACAGCAACTCACTAAATGTAAGAAGTATCTATCCTGTATTTATGTATAACCACAATTTCAATGAAAATTGGGGTATTGAGGCATTATTACCTAAAAGAGCAGCATTGCGACGTAATTTCAACTCAAAATCAATGGCACTTGCCATAATGGAACTTGATGGAAGTAGATACTTTATTCCCGAGGTAGAG
>JBCDJE010000891.1:0-1650 GCA_038748185.1 Bacteroidota bacterium | reverse complement strand
TTTTCAGCTCCATAAGTTAATACATACATTTAACACATAATTTTTTAATTAGAAATCGATATGAAATCAAGAAATTTTTGGGATAATTTTTCTCTAAATCGAAATATACTCTTCCTTTCAATATGTTTATTAGCAGGGCTTAGTTTTACCAGTTGTAAAAAACAACCGGTAGCTACAGGACCTACAGCTGAAGAACAAAGAATCGCAAAAGCAAAATCTGATTTGCAAGCGTTATTAAACAATGAATTAATGCCTATTGAAGAAAAAGAGCGGAGGTTAGATGCTATAAAGGCATTAAACATTAACGATGCAGAAGTACAAAGTCTCATTGTACAAGTAGAAGAGCAAATTGCTAAAGCAAAAGCAGAGAAACTAAGGATGGAAGAAGAAGAAAGGAGAAGAAAAGAAGAGGAACAACGACGCCTTCGTGAAAGTGCCCCTGCCTATAAGCTGAATAAATATTTTAATCAGATTGCTACTTCACCAAATAGTGATGTATCCAATACACTGATTGATCAGGCGCTTAATATGTTTTCTTCGCCAGACGCTCCGGTACTAATTATCATAGCCAAATCAGGAGATATTGTTGACTACGACCAACCAACTACAATAAATAAGTACCTCAATTACCTTAAAGATCAGAAGAAAAAGGCTGATAACATAGAAAATATTGTTTATGACGATAATGGTAAAATAAAAGAACTAGAACTCACCAAATTAAGATAATAAATTATGAAATTGATAAAACCTTTCACTGCAGGAGCTATTTTCTTTTTATTGCATTTTCAGCTTTTTGCTCAAAATGCTGAACCAGAACTAGCCCCTGATAGAAAAGCAGCTATTGATTCTTTAGCACTTGAAAAAGTCCGCGATTTAAGTAAATATATTAGTATTATCGGGGATAAAGCTACTCCTTTTTCAGAAGCTAATCGCGTAATAGAAAGGGCGATGGAACTCTTTGCTGATGGTGCTCAAATGGGGGTTTCGTCACTTAATACCTCTAATGTAAAATATTACGGAGTAAGAACTTACTTTAGGAGGTTAATGGCACTCAACTACGATAAAGTTAAAATTTCGTGGTTCAATATCCAATACATTAGCGATTTAGAAAGACAGCCCGATGGTAGGTATGTCGGTGTTATAACCATTTACCAAAGATTCGAAGGCATCTCTGAAGACGGTATGAAATACCAAGATACCACAAAGAAGGATATAACTGTTTTTGTGGAAAGGAAACAAACGCAAATTGGTGGTAGACTTATTGGTTTTTGGGATGTACTACTTGGAGATATTAGAGTAAGTGAAACCACTCAATAACGTTTTCTACTGAATTTAATCACAACCATGGGTGAAAGAATATCCATGGTTTTTTTATGCTTCGTAGGGGCAACCTTCTTTACAACCCTGCGTTTCTGATAAAGCACTTCATAACTTTTACTTTTTAAAAGATTTCATTTCACATAAATGAAAGATTTTTTGTTAAACCAAATAATTAGCAAAAGCATTATTAATTGAAGCTTTGCTCAAGAAAAATCCAATTAAATGAAATATCCGATTATCTTCCTCTTACTTATTCCAGCTTATTTTTCCAATGCTCAAAATCCATTAGGTGAATATTTGGGTGACGAATCTGCTTTTTATGCTGAAACT
>JBCDJE010000890.1:0-1667 GCA_038748185.1 Bacteroidota bacterium | reverse complement strand
GTAGAAATTTTTGTATGAGCTTGTTTTTCTTGGTCAAACATAATTTCTCGCACATCATCTAATGTAACAATACCCCTTAATCTTTCTTCAGCATCTATTACTGGAAAGATATTTCTTTTACTTACGCTAATTATTTTTATCAGATCAGTAAGTAGAGCCGATTTTGGAATTTTTTTAAAATCACGTTCAATTAGATGATTGATATTTAGATTGCTTAATATCTTCTTATCGTGGTCACCGGCAGTATATTCGCCTCTGGTATGAAGTTCTTTAATATATATTGAATATGGTTGAAAATAAGAGACTGTACTAAAAGATAGTGCAGAAACAATCATAAGTGGTATAAACAGCACATACCCGCCTGTGAGCTCAGCGATAAGAAAAATAGCAGTTAATGGGGCAGATTGAACACCACAAAGTACGCCACACATGCCCACAAGGGCAAAATTACTCTGTGAGATGTAAGCAAGCTCAGATAGGTTAATAATCTTTGCAAATGCATAACCAGTCACACCTCCTAAAAAAAGTGAAGGAGCAAAAGTGCCTCCACTTCCTCCACAGCCTATAGTAATTGAAGACGCAATTGCTTTTACAAAGACGATGGCTATCAAATAAACACATAATATCCAGCCGTTAATTTCTTCAGGGTTTAAAAAAACACTTCTTTCTACAAGTGCTTTCTGGTCATTATTTAACAAGGCTTTAATAATTTCATACCCTTCTCCAT
Organism: Bacteroidota bacterium; assembly: GCA_038748185.1. Taxonomy (GTDB): domain Bacteria; phylum Bacteroidota; class Bacteroidia; order Cytophagales; family Flammeovirgaceae; genus Chondrinema. The sequence continues at coordinate 940 of JBCDJE010000890.1, read as the reverse complement.
ATACTGCGGGTACAATAAAAATAATGATAGATAACAACACCCCACCTACTAATACAGTAGAATAGTCATTTTTTATTTTTTTGAAAGCATTTTCAATTTTATGAAGTATAGAAAGAAAGTAAATGGATGTAAAGCCACATATAACCCCCAATGTAATATAAAGCGGTGTATCAAAAGCATTGAAAGTATCTACTAACTTAAAAGAAAATAAGACATCCTCTCCCAAAAGCACTAAAGAAACCAATGTAGCACTTACCGAAGCGACTAATAACGGAATAAAACTAGCTACCGAAACCTCAATAAGGATTACCTCCATACTAAAAATAAGCCCTGCAATTGGCGCATTAAAAATAGCTGAAATTACACCTGCTGTACCGCAGCCTATCATTAGTGTTCTGAGTTTGTAATTGAGGTTTACAATTTGGGCGATATTTGAACCAATAGCAGAACCTGTTAAAACAATTGGGGACTCTAGCCCGGCTGAACCACCAAAACCCACTGTAAAAGCACTTGTGAAAAGCCTAGAGTACATTTTACTTTTTCCCATAATACTTGACTTACGGGAAATAGAATACAAAATATCAGTAATAGCATGCCCTAGTTGTTTTTCTCTATAGAGTAATTTTGCCAATAACACTGTTAAAAGAAGCCCTATAAGAGGATAGAATATTTGATAATAATTTTCGGAAAAATCTTGAGCAGTAAGAAAATGATGAATGTAGTGAACCGATTCTTTTAAAATAATAGCAGCTAACCCTGAGATAATCCCAACAATTCCACTGATTATTAATACAAAATTTCGCTCAGAAATATACTTAATTTTCCAAGTAAGTGCACGTTCCAGTTTGTTTGATAATCCGATAGCCATTTACATAAATATGCGTATTAAAAAGCATTCGCAAGCTGTAAATATAGCCAATTTACCAGCTTCTTGTTTGTT
>JBCDJE010000889.1:0-1673 GCA_038748185.1 Bacteroidota bacterium | reverse complement strand
CACTTGCACTCGGTGTACAATTTATACTACTATTGTTAATTAACTTTGAGAAAGTATTGAAAAAACAAAGAAGTCTTAAAATGTATCAAGTATAAGTTTTCTTCATTTTAAGCATTTGAGCCATTGAAATTAAAAATAAGTAAATCCCCCAACATGTATTCCGGAGAATCACAATTGCAAGACAGGGTAAATGGGAATCAAATAGGAATTAAAGCAAAGCTTTTTTTCCAACTTGTAAAGTTTCGGTTAACTGCATTAGTAGTTTTTTCAGGCTGCTTTGGTTATCTAATGGCGCAAGATGGATCTACTGACTGGATAAAGTTATGTAGTTTGATCGTAGGTAGCTTTTTGGTTACATCAGGTGCTAACACCATCAATCAAATTATAGAAAAAGATTTAGACAAATTCATGAATCGCACGAAAGGTCGACCACTACCAACTAGAAAACTTTCTGTGCAAGAAGCTGTCATTTTTACACTTGTAGTAACAACAATAGGTACAATCATTCTTATGATAAATGTTAATCCTTTTGCAGCAGGTTTAACATTACTTTCATTAATTCTTTATGGGTTTGTATATACTCCTATGAAGCGCATTTCGCCTATATCAGTTTTTATTGGGGCTTTTCCCGGAGCTATGCCACCACTTGTAGGTTGGGTAGCGTATACAGGAAGTCTTTCAGTGGAAGCTTTCATTATTTTTGGTATTCAATTTATATGGCAATTTCCTCACTTTTGGTCCATTGCATGGATTGGTGATGAAGATTATAAAAAAGCCGGATTTGTGATGCTACCTAATGGAAATAAAGATTTTAATACTGCTTTTAAAATGATGACCTATACTTTATTTCTTATTCCTATGGGCGTACTTCCTGCACAATATGGAATGACGGGCTTGACCTCAGCACTAATTGCAATTGTGTGTGGAGCATTATTTTTAGTTCAAACTTTTTCTTTAATGCGTACGGGATCAAGAAAATCGGCTTTGAGGCTAATGTTTAGTTCTTTTTTCTATCTACCAATCGTACAGGTTGCTTATCTCATTGATAAAGTTTAGGTAGAAAATAAATACTCGCTTAAATGTTTATTTAAAAATTTATAAAAAATGGCTGAATATATTCAACATTCAGAAGGAACAGCAAAGAAGACGGCTTCTATGAATCCTAAGAAGTTTGCTTTGTGGTTATTTATGGTAAGTGTAGTAATGATTTTTGCATCGCTTACAAGTGCTTATATTGTTAGACAAGCTGAAGGTAACTGGTATATTTTTGATCTGCCAGCGGTATTTTTCATTAGTTCAGTTATCATATTAGCAAGTAGTGCTACTATGCAATGGGCAGTTATGGCAGCTAAGAAAGATAATTTTGCATCTCTAAAAATAGCAATGACAATTACTGCTCTTTTGGGTATTTCGTTCTTAGTATTGCAATTTTATGGATGGAGAGATCTTGTTGATATTAATGTTTATTTTGTAGGAAATCCATCAGGTTCTTTCGTATATGTATTAACCGGTTTACATGGTCTCCATTTGGTTTCAGGCGTAATTTTTATTATCTGGGTTTTTGTGTTGGTTTTGAAATTTAAAATCCATTCTAAAAACTTATTATCATTAGATTTATGTGCAACATATTGGCACTTTTTAGATGGTTTGTGGATATATTTGTTCGTATTTTT
>JBCDJE010000888.1:0-1675 GCA_038748185.1 Bacteroidota bacterium | reverse complement strand
TGGGCATCTTACAAAACTACTTTAAAAAAACTGCACTAAAATTATAAAGCTGTTTACGAACCTGCAATTGGGAATCCCTGTTGTTAGAAAGTATTTAAAATAAGTATATACATAATTATATATGCTAAATAAATATACTTTTGCGTCATTATATGTCTTCATCCACTAAATACTAACCACAATCAGTAATAAACTAAGTAAGGTAAATTTCTTTGATTTGCTTTCAATACCATACAATAATATATGTCATACGTTATACTTTTCTTATATGCAGGATGCATGCTCTTCATTTTTCTTTACAGCATGAGTCAGCTGCATCTCACCCTAATTTACATCAATAAAAAGAAAAAGGTAGCAACCCAACAAGCAGTTGTTTTCCCAAATAAAAGCAATTACCCTATTGTAACAGTGCAATTACCAGTTTATAATGAACTATATGTTATTGAAAGATTGATAGATAGCGTAGTCGCTTTTGACTACCCAAAAGATAAGCTTGAAGTACAAGTTTTAGACGACTCTAATGACAATACAGTTGACATTATTAAGGATAGAGTTAATTATTGGAAAGATAAGGGATTTGATATAAACCATATTCGCAGAGCAAACAGAGAGGGCTTTAAAGCAGGGGCACTTAGGTATGGTACATCCCTTGCCAAGGGAGAGTTTATCGCTATATTCGATGCCGATTTTGTACCCATAAAAAGTTTTTTAAAACAAACACTTCCTTATTTTCAAGATGAGCTTACAGGAGTAGTACAAACAAGATGGGGACATTTGAACAAAGAATATTCATTACTTACTCGGCTTCAAGCTTTTGGATTAGACGCCCATTTTTCTATTGAACAAGTAGGCAGAAATGCAGCCGGAAGCTTTATTAATTTTAACGGTACGGCTGGCATTTGGAGAAAAAAATGTATTGAAGATGCCGGAGGTTGGCAACCTGATACACTTACAGAAGACCTGGATTTAAGCTATCGCGCTCAATTGAAAGGCTGGCATTTTGAATTTTTAGAACAGTTAGAATCACCTGCAGAACTGCCAATATTAATGCCTGCTATTAAATCTCAACAATTTAGGTGGAATAAAGGAGCAGCTGAAACAGCAAAAAAACATATTGGGACAGTATTAAAAACAAAAATCAGATTTTCAAATAAGATACATGCCTTTTTTCATCTTCTAAACAGCTCCATTTTTGTATTTCTTCTTTTTGCTGCACTATTGAGTATTCCCATGCTTTTTGTGAAGCATTTTAAGCCTGAATTGGAGTTTATTATTAATATTGGCAGTGTCTTACTTTTCGGCTTTTTCTCCATCACACTCTTTTATTGGGTAGCTGCCAAACAATTTGTAAGGGAACATACCTTCAAATATTTTATTAAGACCTATCCCTTATTTTTGATTATTACTATGGGATTGAGCCTGCATAATGCTTTAGCAGTGTTGGAAGGCTTACTAGGTTTTAAATCTCCCTTTGTGCGCACACCAAAGTTTAACATCACCAAGTTGAAAGACCAATGGAAAGGAAATATCTATATTAAAAAGAGCTTTAATTGGCTTAACTTAATGGAAGGTCTACTAGGTCTTTATTTTTTGGGAGGGATCGGCATAGGCATTTATTTAAAAGATTATGGATTAATTATCTTCCACATTATGCTTTTCTTCGGCTTTCTAGCTG
>JBCDJE010000887.1:0-1687 GCA_038748185.1 Bacteroidota bacterium | reverse complement strand
TATAAATGTATCGCTCATCAAAGTTAATTCTACATAACAATCAGGATTAGCTATTAACCAATCCATCGCTTCTTTATGGGTTTCAAAACGCTTTTTATAAAGTTTTTTTCCTGATCGTATGGGTACTGTTCTAAAGGCAACGTTCTCTCCTGCTTTTACTTCAATGATACAAACATACTTTTGCTGGTTCGTTTCACTTAGACTGTATTCTAATAAACTGCCACTATAAACCACAGGAGGCTTATCTTGTGCACTCAAATTATGAAACCTATGCAGGTGTCCTAAAGCTGTATAATGTATACTTTGGGGAATGTCTTCGACATATACCGGTTGTGCGCCACCAACATGTAAAATATGTTTTTCATCTTCAGGCTCTGGTAGTTGGTCAGTACCATTGGTCATAAATAAATGACTTAATAAAATATTCACCCCTTGGCTATCGCAGTATTTATCAGCCGTTTTTTGCCATTTATCAGCTATGATTTTTCTAAAAGCCAGGTCTGTTTCTTCTACGCCAAAAAAGCTTTTCATTCTACTTTCATTCGCATAAGGGGTAAGTAATATTCTGAGTAGTTCTTGGGCTTTGGGTAGTTGCAATTCTATAAACCCTGCATCGGTTTTAGTAATACTTACCCCACTATCAAGTGTAAAAGCATGCACCTGAGTATCAGGATAACCGGAAAGAATAATTCCACATTCTCTTGCAAGTAAATCAGGAGCTTCTATCCTATCAGCGGAGTCGTGATTACCAGCAATCGCAATTACCGGGCAATTCCCATTCCTTGCTAAACGATATACTGTTTTATAAAAAAGTGCTACTGCTTCATTAGATGGGTTAAATGAATCAAATAAATCTCCGGCAATAATGATGGCATCCACTTCCTCTTTTTCAGCAATTTGACATACTTCTTCCAACACTTCTTTTTGCTCCTCCATTCTAGAGAAATCATTGAGTCTTTTTCCCAAATGCCAATCGGCAGTATGTAATAATTTCATGGGTACTTTGAAGTATTGAAGCAGATTAAAATTGATTTATTAAATAGCAAGTTTATTTGATTAAGTTCTTTAAAAAGATTGTTGTAAATAAATAATGAAACCTGATCTTATTACAGATAGGTTTTTATGTGAAAAAATAAATTTCAATAATCAACTCTATCTTTTTTCTCTTTCCATAACTGAAAGACTTCCAGTGCGTCTTTCCTACCTACTTGTGCCGTTTTTATTTTTCTTTCTGAGAACTTAAGGTTAATTTCTTCATAAATAAACTGATCGTCGAATCCTGCCTCTCGTGCATCTTCTTTGGTACAGGCAAAAACTAACTTTTCTGGTCTTGCCCAATAAATAGCGCCTAAACACATGGGACAGGGTTCACATGAAGAATATATGATGCATCCAGTTAACTGGAAACTATCCAGATTTTTACAAGCATTTCTAATAGCCACTACTTCAGCATGTGCCGTAGGATCATTCTGTGAAGTCACACTATTACATCCTTCACCTACTATTACATCATCTTTTACTACGAGTGCACCAAAAGGACCTCCTTTCCCATTTAGCATACTTTTTTTTGCTAATGCAATGGCTTTTTCAATAAAGTAGTCATGATTCTTCATAGTCTATATTGTATAAAATTAGCTATCATGTAAATATACTGAGTGCCTAAGTGCTAATTTTAAAATTTCAATAT
>JBCDJE010000886.1:0-1699 GCA_038748185.1 Bacteroidota bacterium | reverse complement strand
GTTCCTAACTATTAGGCTTTATACAGTATTTAAGTTTCGAAAATTTCTAAAATACCTTTATTCAAATTCTGAAGTAAAATGAAATTTTATGTCAGGGAAATTTTGTTGCTCCATTCTTATTTCATACTCTGATGTAGTAAGTAGTACTTTACGTTTATATTTGTCTTCAGCAATTAACCGCACCCTGTGGTTATCAAAAGCTGCAAGTTGTTCTTTATTATCGCTGGTAAACCAGCACGCTTTATAAAGATTTACAGGTTCCCACCGGCATGAAGCGTTATATTCATGTTTGAGTCTATGCTGTATTACATCAAATTGAAGTGCACCAACGGTTCCTATAATTTTTCTTCCATTTCTTAAGTTAACAAAAAGTTGGGCTACTCCTTCATCCATTAATTGATCTATGCCTTTATTTAGTTGCTTGGCTTTCATAGGATCAGCATTTTCAATGTATTTAAATTGTTCGGGAGAAAAGCTAGGAATCCCTTTAAACTTCAGGCTTTCGCCTTCGGTAAGTGCATCGCCAATTTTAAAATTTCCTGAATCGTGTAAACCTACAATATCACCTGGAAAGGCTTCATCTACTATCTCCTTTTTTGATGCCATAAAAGAGGTAGGGTTTGAAAATTTAAGTGACCTACCCAGTCTTACATGTTGATAGTTTTTATTTCTTTCAAATTTACCCGAGCATATCTTTACAAAAGCGATTCTGTTTCGATGCTTGGGATCGATATTAGCATGTATTTTAAATACAAAGCCCGAAAATTTATCTTCAAATGGGTTTATTTCCCTTTCCTCAGTTTCAGAAGGAGTAGGAGCAGGAGCAATTTCAATAAAGCAATCCAACAATTCTTTAACACCAAAATTATTAATAGCACTGCCAAAAAAAACAGGAGTTAGCAAGCCTTCTAAATATTCTTCTCTATTAAATTCAGGATATATTTCTGTGACTAATTCTACTTCTTCTCTTAGCGTTTTTGCAGCTCTATCACCAACATATTTTTCAAGTTCATTGTCGTCTAAATCCGTAAATTCTATACTTTCTTCTTCAGTTTGTTTTCCGTGTGCCCTAAAAAGCATTAATTTTTTCTCATAAATATTATATACCCCTTGGAACTCGTTGCCCATACCAATCGGCCAACTCAAGGGCATTACCGAAAGCCCTAGTTTCTTCTCAATTTCATCCATTAAATCAAATGCATCTTTTCCTACACGATCGAGCTTATTAATAAATACGATAATGGGTGTATCACGCATCTTACATACATTAACCAGTTTTTCGGTTTGGATTTCAACGCCTTTGGCTACGTCAATAACTACTATTACACTATCTACCGCGGTAAGCGTACGAAAAGTATCTTCGGCAAAATCTTGGTGACCTGGTGTATCTAAGATATTTATTTTCAATGCTTTATACTCAAAGCCCATAACAGAAGTGGCAACAGAAATACCACGCTGTTTCTCAATTTCCATAAAATCTGAGGTAGCAGTTTTTTTTATCTTGTTTGATTTAACAGCACCTGCAACTTGTATAGCACCGCCAAATAAAAGTAATTTTTCTGTTAAAGTAGTTTTTCCAGCATCGGGGTGACTAATAATAGCAAATGTCCTTCTTCGTTCTATCTCTTCGTTAAACTTCATACTAAAGGTTGAAATAATTTTATGCTTAAATAATTAGCAAAGATAAATCTTGTAGAAT
>JBCDJE010000885.1:0-1701 GCA_038748185.1 Bacteroidota bacterium | reverse complement strand
GAATATCTCTTTAGGAGACGCGTCCTTAAAAACTAATAAACCATCTTTCCATCCTATCTCTGTATTGTAGTCAAAATGTGATTTTTGGAAGTTTTCAGGCTTTGCAGTAACCATTTCTCCCGGCTTTAAGAATATATCCATATTAGACTGATAATCAGTTACCTGTACAGCACCTTCTACTAATGCTATTTTAACTGTTTCTGTATCAGGGATTGCCTTAATATTAAATGAAGTACCTAATACTTTAGTCCTTATGTTTCCTGTTTTTACAATAAATGGTTTTGAAGGATCTTTCGTAATTTCTAAGAAAGCCTCTCCTTTTAGTTCTATTTCTCTTGTATTGGTAGTAAATCTTTCGGGAAACTTAATACTGCTTTCAGAATTCAACTTTATTATGCTTCCATCGGGTAATTTTATAGTAGATTTTCTTCCGGCAGGGTTATATTTCTCTATAGTCTTACTAGAAAGTATCTCTGATGTAGTGTTCTTATCTAATTGTACATAATATGTAAAAGACCACCATGCCGCAATAATGAATAATAATGAAGCTGCTACTTTCAGCATATAACCACCAAAATAGGAAGCTCGATTAGGTAAGGTTTTTTCTTTCTCATGGGAATGAGATTTAATCTCTTTTTGTAACTTTAGCCAATTAGAAGCCTTGGAAGTCTGTAAATGATCTTGTTGCGTTTCCCAATATTGCTTCAATATTTGAAACTCCTCTGCATTTTCAGTCTTTTCAGCAATCCATTTCTTTAAAAGCAGCTCTTCCTTTAAGTTCGTTTCTCCGGCAAAATGTTTTGTTATAATTCTATTAATATCCATATAGGCTTCACTTTACCTATATAGACTGTTTTAAATTATAAATACATGACAAGTCTTTCAAAAAAAATTAAAAAAAGTAAATAGTGTTGTTATCATCATTAAATTTTCAACTACATGAGGGTCAATAACTACCTTATTCTGTTTATAGGCTTTTAGAGATATTCTAAGCTTCTTTACTGCCCTATTCAACTGAGTATCAACAGAACTGACGGAAATGCCGAGTTTTTCAGCTACTTCTTTGTACTTGAACCCTTTAATCCTCACCAAATGAAATATCAAAGCAGCTTGAGCTGGTAAGAGTTGTAGCGCTTTATCAAGCTGTTCCCTCAATTCATGATTTAGAGTTAATTGTTCTGGATTAAGATTACTCGACTCTTTTTCGGGCATATGTTCATAGAGAATATAGTGTGCATTGTATTTGCTATTTTGTTGAAAATAATCGTAAACTTCGGGAATTAACAGATGAAATAGTCCTAATTCTATAAGAACCGATGCTTCTATGGCAAATTGCTCCCAAATCCGTGGATCTGTTATGGTTGGCTTGAGTTTCTTAACCACATACAATTTATCATCTCGAAAACTTAAACTTTGGGCAATAAAAGTTTCCCCAAAACCACCTTTCCCTCCCATTTTCTCCTTGACTCTATACTTTTCGCGCAGTATCTTGCCTTGCATAGAGTTATTCTCGTTACCCCTCCATGGAAATAGCCATTTCATCTTAGAACCGATTTGCCATTTGATTTGAGAATTTTTGGAATCGCTCATAATTAATAATATTGTTAGCCAAGTTAGCCAAGATACATATAATCTCTGGTTTCCATCGTTTACTATTGCTAGCTATCATATAGTATTCAAATCTATTTCGTTGTTTTTACG
>JBCDJE010000884.1:0-1701 GCA_038748185.1 Bacteroidota bacterium | reverse complement strand
GAAAGTTGGGAGTTATCAAGTTTATTTGGAAACTATCACTGAACCTTTCTCAATAGTAAAATTATAGTTCTCCTAGCCATCCTTTTCTCAACATAACTGACTGAGCATCGGCGTCTTTATTTATCTCAACCTCATATGTTTCATAATAATGTGATGCATCGCTCTTTAAAAGAATCTTTTTCAAGCTGTTATTTCTAAAAAGATGAACAGTTATTTCTCGGTGTAACTGAAATATAATTTCATGATTTTTATCTGGCTTTACATTATTTAATGCAACAATTTCATCTCCAATTTCTAAGCAATTTGCTGCTGGTGAACCTTCTGCTAAATCACTTATGGTTATGCTGTTTTTATTTATATTTAGTTGTAAGCCAAAATGCTTAGCAGCATACGAATCAGCTTGTTTTTTTTTAAAATTAAGCCCAAAAGCAGGTAGCAATAGTGAAAGTGTATTTTCTATTGGCAATGTTCCTTCTATAAAGCCTTTAAAATATTGGTACATATCGTTATCAGCAATATCATTTACTACTGCTTTATAATCTTCAATCGTGTAACCACTTTGTGCAAATTTTTTCCACATTGTTTGTATTACTGCATCGAGCGATTTTTCTCCGTTACTATCAAACCTGAGTTGTAGATCAAGTATCATGGCTGTTAGCGCTCCTTTAACATAAATAGATACTTTTCTTCCAGTAATGCCTTTTTCGTATCCATCTAGCCATAAATCTACCGAAGAATCGGTAAGTGAGCCATGAAAACGCCCACGATTTAAAAAATGTCGCTTTAAAAGTTTATTGATTTCTTGCAGGTATTGTCGGGTAGTAAAAACACCACTACATTTTAAAATATAATCACCATAGTATGTAGTAATGCCTTCTGCTATAAAGCCAGTTTCAAAATAATTTTCCTTAAAAAAGTTATAAGGCATCATCTCAACTGGTCTTAGACGTGTAACATTCCAAGTATGGAAAAGCTCATGAGAACTCACACCTAAAAAGTCAGCATACACTTTTTCAGTATTAAAAGCGTAATCTGGTCCTAAAGTAATTACTGTTGATTTGGCATGTTCTACCCCATGGTAATGGGAATAAGGCAATATTTGGAAAAGAAAGTGATAGGTTTCAGTAGGGAAAGTGCCAAATAATTTAATTTGATAAGCAGTAAACTTTTTAAATTCATTTAACAGTTTTTCATCATCAAGGGCTACTTTACCTTGAAACCAGATATGGAATAAGGTATTACTACAAGTATATTCAAAATGCTGAAGCGAACTTGAAGCTATAATTGGTGAGTCAACAAGCTCGAAATAGTTTGTTGCTTTTAATAGTTTAGGAGCAATTTTTTGAAGGCTTCCAGCAACTTGCCAAGAATCAGGAATCTCTAATAATACTTCACAAGGTTTGTCACCTTCTCCATTAACTAACATAGCACAATTAATAAAATTAATGTACCATTGAGTTTCGTCTATCCAAGTCCCTCCTGCATCCATATGGCGAGCTAAATAACTATAAGAAACCTTAATTTCTTCTACTACTTCAGTTGTTACACGCCATGTATTTTTATCTACTTTTGAATGGAATAGTGGTTTGCTATTAGCTGTAAAAGCCTGAAAATTCCTCACGTTTTTGGCAAAGTTCTGTATTTGATATCTTCCAGGTCGCCAAGAGGGAAGTTGAAAATCACAGAAGTCTTTATTATTAG
>JBCDJE010000883.1:0-1705 GCA_038748185.1 Bacteroidota bacterium | reverse complement strand
TTTTTTGAACATTCAGCAATCAAAAAAATTTCAACAGATGAAAAAATTCACTAGATTATTAGGATTCATTTTGCTTTCCTTTGTACTAAATATCTATTTGGTAAATGCTCAAAATTCGCATATCGCTTTTTTCAAAGATGCTGATGCGTTTCTAAAACAACATGTTCTTGAAGGAAAGATCAAATATAAAGATATTGAAAAAGATCAGACCGCATTGAATAACCTATTGCAGTACTTGAATGAAAAAGGTGTAAGAACAGTGAGTAATGATGAAGAAAAGGCACTGCTAATTAACGCTTACAATCTTTTTGTCATCAAAGGTATAATTGATAACTACCCTATCAGTTCTCCACAAGAGAAAGGTGATTTCTTTGGTGAGGCAAAGTATAATTTGGCAGGTTCTAAAGTAAGCCTCGATCAATTGGAAAAAGATATATTACTACCTATCACAAAAGATGCAAGATTACACTTTGTACTGATTTGTGGCGCTTTGGGTTGTCCTAAAATTGCACCTTATGCCTACTTCTCTGAAAGTTTAGATGCAAAAATGGATGAAAGAACAAAAGCAGCGTTAAACGATTCTTATTTCATAAGAGTAGCAGATGACCAAAGCAAAGTGGAATTATCGGAAATTTTCACATGGTTTAAGAATGATTTTACAAGAAATGGGCAAACAGTTATTGGATTCATTAATAATTACAGAGATGAAAAACTGCCAACAACTATAAAAAAGGATACTTATACCTACGATTGGAAATTGAATGAATATACGGATAATAATGTAGTAAATACAGCTCCACTACAACAAGGTGGCTCTAACTTAACGAACTTTACACCTTCCCAGCTTTTTGCTTTAGGACAGTACGAAGTGCAATCATTCAGTACAATCTATTCTCAAACCGGTACTAGAGACCGTGATGGAACTGAAACTTTATCGTCCAGTAGATTGAGTATTTTTACTTCAAGGTTATCTACCAACTGGGGTGTAACCAAATCGAAATGGTTAAATGTAGGTGTAGATCTTTTTATAAGTGGCGGCTCTAATGGACCAATAGATAATTCAAGCATATTACAACATTTTGGTGGAAATACTACTGCGAGAGAATATGCAATAACTGCTACACGCTTTGTGGCAAAATTTAATCCTGTGAGAAAGTTGCCTTTCTTCTCTGTGCAGTTAGGTGTACAAGTACCCTTGGCAAGTAATCCTGAGGCAAGAGGTGAAGATAATGTATTCATTGCTTTGAATAGGTATGTTTTCAGCTCGCAGTTCTTCTATGACCTTAAAATAAGTGATAAATTCAGGTTGTTCTATGAGTTAAATGGACAAATCTTACCAAAAAGAAATGATCAAGTATTTATCCCTACTACTTTGATAGATTTACCTTCTACCTTGTTTGTAAATTATTTTCCAACTAATAGGATTAATTTATTCGTGATGGGACAGTACGCCCCTAGGTATGGAAAAACAAATACTTTTGACGATAGAGAAGATAAGTTTGGATTATTACAATCAATTACCCAATTGGGAGCAGGAGCAAAATACCAACTAACCAGACAGCTCGGTTTAGAATTTAGTTATGCAAATTTTGTAGGAGGAAAAGGTTTTACAGACCCAAATGCCACCGGTGTTAATGTAGGTAACGGCTCCATGCTGAATTTTGGAATCAGGTTTATTAAATAGCTAGTCATATTCTACTCGTAG
>JBCDJE010000882.1:0-1718 GCA_038748185.1 Bacteroidota bacterium | reverse complement strand
TGGTCGATAAAAGGTGCTCGTGCTATGCTTCAATTAAGGGTAACTAAGAATAGTGCAAAATGGAATAAAGTGGTTAGTATTATTAGAGGTGGCAACGGCTTATCAAAAGTGGCTGCCTAGAGGAAGTTTGACGTGCACCCAGCTCAACTTATGAAACAACGTTTCTTGAAAATGGAGACGTTGACGGAATTCAAGAAGTTGAACTTGGCCATGCTGCAATAAGTATAAGAGCAGATGAAGGTTCTGGAGGATTAATATATTACGATGGTAAAGAGTTTATCTGGATTCATCAAGGTGATTAAGTATATAATGTGCCATTATGTTTATAAGGAGAATATTCCGTTGTGCGCCTTGTTCTGGTTTATTTAATTGTTGTCTGTAAGTTTTTTAGATGGCAACACTTTGAAAGCCACGCTTTAAGGGCGAAGATAATTCTGCTCTTTCCTCCTCTGCCAGTATATCCTATAAAAATGAAGGCAAACCAAATTTTATCGAAGTTTCAAGAAAATTATGGACATCCGAAAATATCTGTGTTTTGAAAATTTGGTAATTGCAAATCTAAAGAGAGACAAAGAAATATTTGATTTAACATTGAGTTGAGTATGTGAGTTGTAACAAAGCAAAATATTGCTTTATATTTTGATTTTTCTGCATAAGAGCTGCCAATTTTGATGTATATCGAACATTTCGCTCTTACAGATACATTTATCATTACATCAGGCTTAATCGATAGATCGAGATGAAAGACTTTTTCACAAGAAGCATAAAAAGAATTGGCATCTACAAGGGCGTACATTAAAATGAGATAGTGGTAAATAATTCTCCATGCTAGTATGTCCTAATTTCTAAACATACTAAGAGAATTATCCCAAAAACCTTGTTTTTAGACCCAAAACAGGGTTTTCTCGATCAAGTGGTAAAAAAATGCTATGTCATTGACAAAGGAAATGTGTTATGTACGAAGCTTAAAGTTAATTAATTATGTTTTCTAATTATACATTGCTCAATTCCTAGTATATTAAATATAACATGTCGGTAACTTATAAAGTTATTCATACCTGAAATTATAATAGGAATAATATTATTGTATTTAGCTATTTACAAATAGATATATGATTAAAAATGAAGAGGAAAAGAGTACTGAAATGTACAGATTAAGAAAGTCAATAGGACTACTCGGTGTTTTCTTACCTATAGCTTTGTATTTAGGATATGACCCATCAATTATTTTAAATTCATTTAGTCATTATTATTATACCAGATCTAGTGTATTCTTCATTGCTGTTATATTTACTTTTGCATTACTATTATTTAGTTACAAAGGATATGAAAAGTTGCCTGAAGAAAAAGTTAGTGATAACTTTATAACAACATTAGCAGGTATCTTTGCACTATTAACTGTCCTTATTCCCACATCGTCAGCAGGTTCTGGGGGTGTGATTCCATTTGCAGAAGCACCGTACCTATTTGGTCATTCAGACAACAAAATCTTAAGTTCAATACATTTGATTTCAGCAGGGATATTCATTTCACTACTGGGATTTATGTCATATTTTAAATTCACTTTATCAGAAGACAATACAAACTCTTTAAATACCTTTTATAAAATCTCTGCATTATGCGTATGGGGATCAATAATATGTATCATACTTTGCATTATTATAGAAGATATAGGTATAGAAATTAAATTTCCATATATTTTTATATTTGAATTTATC
>JBCDJE010000881.1:0-1747 GCA_038748185.1 Bacteroidota bacterium | reverse complement strand
GTTCTTGTTTTTGGAGCTGCCAGTTGTAGTGAAAATGATAAGTCTAAAGTCTCCAAAGAGGAGAAAAAAACACGGAAAAAGTTGAGCTTGAGAAAAAAGCCGGTTACTGTGTTGCAAATAAGAGATAATGGAAAAGAAAAAAAACAAATTGGCGATACTGTAGTCTTTGATCTTTCTGCGCTTAAGAATGCACCTGCGATAGATTCGGTAGTATGGTTAGTAAATGGTATACAAAAAGAAAGAAATAAAAAAGCTCCTTTTAACTTTTCACTTAGTACAGCAAACATGGGAGTGGGGAAGCAACTTGTAGCCGCATTAAGTTATCTTGCTGATAGTACTAGAGATAGAAGACAAGAGCGCTTTGAGCTTTTTGCTGACATTTCTCCTAAATTGTACTCATATCAAATTGTAAATGAATACCCACATGACGCAAATGCTTGGACACAGGGTTTGTTATTTGAAGACGGGGTCTTATATGAAGGTACTGGTCTTAAAGGTAGTTCATCACTTCGCAAAGTAGCAGTTAGTTCTGGTGAAATTTTACAATTTAGAGAACTTGAAGCTACATTATTTGGAGAAGGTATTGTTACTTTTGATAATGAAATTTACCAGCTTACCTACCAATCTCAAGTTGGTAAAGTTTACGACAAAGAAACTTTTCAATTTAAAAGAGATTTTCAATATGCTACAGAAGGCTGGGGTTTAACAACTGATGGAACACACCTAATTATGAGTGATGGTTCTAATATATTATATTTCATGGATCCATCAGCATTTACTGAGGTTAAAAGAATAGAAATTTACGATGATGAAAGTTCAATAGATCAACTTAATGAGTTGGAATATATTAATGAAGAGATTTATGCTAATATTTGGCAAACAGATTTTATTGTAAGGATCGACCCACAAAGTGGTATAGTATTAGGGAAAATAGATTTTTCGGGTCTTAGAGAAAAAGCTATTACGCCTCAAAAAGGAGATGTACTTAATGGGATTGCTTATGATAAGCAAAATAACCGCCTTTTTGTAACCGGTAAGTGGTGGAATAAATTATTTGAAGTAAGGCTAATAGAAAAATAATTTTTTGCCTAACCCAGAAATGCAACTTTTTTAATTAATTCTAAAAAATTTATGCTTAATTAAGTAGCTGTTGTATTACAATTGATACTAATGCGTTCAATAATCTGAATAGGATATTCTTTTATATTAAATGTATTATATCAATGTGTTGCAATATGGTTAAAGTATGCAATCTATTGATACTATTAATAGTATCAAGCACACAATTTTCATTTGTCCCAACTAAGCCTTACAGCGAAGATCACGAAATA
Source organism: Bacteroidota bacterium (assembly GCA_038748185.1). Taxonomy (GTDB): domain Bacteria; phylum Bacteroidota; class Bacteroidia; order Cytophagales; family Flammeovirgaceae; genus Chondrinema. The sequence goes on along the minus strand of JBCDJE010000881.1, from coordinate 416 downwards.
AATGCTACTTGGTGGAAAGGCTTAGAGCCTGCCTGGAAACGTTTTTTTATTAAAAATGCTGAGATAAAGGAAAATCCAACTAAAGTTGACTTTGATAAAATCTATGCCTTAGATGCTATTGATTGTTCAATGACTTCAATTACTACCCTCAAGCCCTTAAAAGAGCTTAAAAACCTTAAATCTCTTTGGTGTGACCAAACTAATGTGATAAGTCTGGCGCCTTTGAGTGAACTAGAAAGTTTAAAGAATTTAAATATTGGGCAAACGAAAGTTACAGATTTAACTCCCATTGCCAGTATAAAAAGTCTAAAAAAATTAGAATTGTATAGAACAAAAATTACAGATTTGAAGCCACTTGAAAATCTTGAAAATCTTGAAATTTTAGACTTTTCTAACTCTCCTGTAGAAGATCTCAC
>JBCDJE010000880.1:0-1750 GCA_038748185.1 Bacteroidota bacterium | reverse complement strand
TGATTTGGGTACGGCCAATACACTTTTATTATATAAAGGAAAAGTAGTTGTTGATGAACCCTCCATCATTGCTATAGATAAAGCAACTCAGAAAGTGATTGCTATTGGTAAAAAGGCAATGCAAATGCATGAAAAAACCCATGAATACATCAAAACTATTCGACCGCTCAAAGATGGTGTAATAGCAGATTTTTATGCAGCCGAACAGATGATAAGGGGCATGATAAAGCTAATTGATACAGGAAATCGCTTTTTTACTCCTCAACATAGAATGGTTATTTGTATCCCTTCAGGCATCACTGAGGTGGAGAAAAGAGCAGTTAGAGACTCAGCTGAACATGCTGGTGCAAAAGAAGTATATATGATTCCTGAACCAATCGCAGCAGCAATAGGTATAGGAATAGATATAGAACAACCTGTGGGCTCAATGATTGTTGATATAGGAGGAGGAACTACTGAAATTGCAGTTATTGCCCTTTCAGGTATTGTTTGTGATCAATCGGTAAGAACTGCTGGAGATGTTTTTAATAGGGATATTCTTGACTACATGCGTAGGCAGCATAACTTGCTAATTGGAGAACGTTCAGCAGAAAAAATCAAAATAGAAGTAGGCGCAGCTATCTCTGAATTAGAGAGTGCACCAGACGATTATGAAATTAGAGGTAGAGATTTAATGACAGGAATACCTAAGACCATTAAAGTTTCTTATACTGAAATTGCTTTTGCAATAGATAAGTCGATTTCTAAAATAGAGGAAGCAGTATTAAAAGCACTAGAAATTTCACCTCCCGAACTATCTGCCGATATATATGATAATGGCATTCACCTAACCGGTGGTGGTGCACTTCTGCGTGGTCTCGATAAAAGAATTGCACTTAAAACCAAATTACCTGTACATATCGCTGACGATCCACTGAGGGCAGTAGTAAGAGGTACAGGTGAAGCATTAAAGAATATTGATGCTTTTAAAGCGGTTTTAATGAGTTAGTATTTTTTAAAAGTTTTATTTTCCTTTTTGAGTGTAAACTAAAAAGCCCTTGACCTGACTGATACACACTACATATTATGTATCAACTTATACAATTTTTTTTACGTCTAAGAATCTTTTTTACATTTCTCATTTTAGAGATTTTTGCAATAGGGCTAATCATTAATAACAATACATACCAAGGAGTTGTCTTTTTTAATTCTTCCAATGCCATTACTGGAGAATTATATGCTTTCCGCGATGTAGTTTATGGACAATTTACTTTAAGAGATGAAGTAGAAATACTAAAATTGAAAAATGCAGAGCTATACCAAAAAATAAATAATTTAAACAAAAATCTAGATACTACTCAACTGTTACGTGATACTTTATCAAAGACCTATAAATACATACCGGCAAGGGTAATTAACAATACAGTAAGGTTTAACGATAATTATCTCACATTAAACAAAGGCAGCAAAGACGGTATAAAGGTAGGAATGGGAGTAGTTTCAACCCAAGGAGTAGTAGGAAGAATACGAGCTGTCTCTAGTAATTTTGCTACTGCATATTCATTGCTTCATTCCACTATTTTAGTTTCAGCACAATTAAAAAAAAGTAAAAGTTTGTGTACTGTTAAGTGGAATAATGAAGATACCAATAACGATTATCTTCAAGCCGAGCTCTTATACATACCTATTCATGTAGAGGTTAATAAAGGAGATACTGTTGTAACCTCAGGATATAATGCCGTTTTTCCTGAAGAATTTACTATAGGTGTAG
>JBCDJE010000879.1:0-1755 GCA_038748185.1 Bacteroidota bacterium | reverse complement strand
CAAACCAATAAACAATGGAAAGCACATGATAATAGAGAAAAAGCATATCTATCACGTACTATAGGCTGGTCATTAGTGTATTTCATATTTTCAAAAAAAGAAGGGGCAGCTTTGATTGGAAAAATGCTTGAATACATGGTAAATCATCAGACAGATGCAAGTAAAGGTTTCTCTGCTGTTGAGTTATATTACCCTGGTGGTGTAAAAAGTTTAGAACATGATTGGAAGTATTGGTTATTACAAGAAGATCAATTAATTGGACACTTAATAGATTCCCAACGGCCTGCTAAAAATCAAGTGCTCCAAAATAAAAAGGACAAGCTCCCAGTAGGTGGGCAGTAGCATCTAAACAGTTTCAACTAGCCATTCGAGTTACTTTCATCTCAAATCTGAATAAAAAAAATAACCCAATTGTGAAGAATATTGCCAGAAATAATGCGCTAAAGCGCATATTTCCAGTAATTTGTTCTACTAGTCCATAACTAAAAGTACCTAACACAATAGATAATTTTTCGGTAACATCATAGAAGCTAAAAAATGAGGCGGTGTCTATTGTTTTTTCAGGGATAAGTTTTGAATACGTAGAGCGAGAAAGTGACTGAATGCCACCCATTACCACTCCTACAACAAAAGCTAACAGGTAAAATTCTTCAGGAGTTTGTGTAAGATAGGCAAAAAGGCATATACCTATCCAGATAACCACCATAATAATAAGTGATATTTTATTTCCAAACGAAGCTGAGACTTTTGCAAATAAATACGCACCTCCTATTGCCACTAATTGGATCAATAAAACTGTCATAATTAAATCTTCAGCTTTTAAAGACAGTGCTTTTTCACCAAAAGTTGCTGCAAGTAACATCACTGTTTGTACACCAGAATTATAAAAGAAAAAAGCGATAAGATATCGTTTTATTGGTGTGTTAACAACTACTTGTTCATATACTTTCTTCAATTCTAAAAAGCCTTTATTTACAATATTTGCTGAGGTATTTTTTTTCAAATGGATATTATCTGGTAGTAAATAGAATGAAATTTGGGCAAAGCCAAACCACCAAATACCTACTGTTAAGAAAGAAAGTCTTGCAGGAAATGTGCCCTTTTCTAACCCGAAAAACTCAGGTTGTAATACTATCAAAAGGCTTATTACCAATTGGATAACACTGCCAATATACCCCATGGCAAATCCCCTGGCACTAATACGATCAAATCGATCGGGCGAGGCTATCTCAGGTAAAAAGGCATTATAAAATACCAGAGAACCTGCCCAACCTAAACTGGCAAGCATACAAAAAATAATGCCCCACTCAATGTTATAGCCTTCAAAGAAGAATAACGCCATACAAGAAAATGATCCGATAGCTGTAAATATTTTCATCATTTTCTTTTTCATACCGCCATAGTCGGCAATGCCGGAAAGAAAAGGAGAAAGAAATACAATAACTAGAAATGAAAAAGACAGGGAATAGGAATATAAAACTGTATTTTCAATAGGGAAACCAAAAAAGATTACTGTATTGCCCTTAAAATATTCCCGAGTAATTTCATTGTAATACACTGGAAATATTGCAGAGGTAATTGTAAGGGTATAAACCGAATTTGCCCAATCGTAAAAACACCAACCATTAATTACTTTTGGCTGATTTTTTTCAAATGCCATGTTGAAGTAAGAAATTAAATGTAGCTATAGAAGTTGAGAATTTACTATTATTAATAAGTTGAATTTATGTGCTTATTAATAAAGTTTTTTGTGAT
>JBCDJE010000878.1:0-1756 GCA_038748185.1 Bacteroidota bacterium | reverse complement strand
CTTAAATATTTAAAGATGCTTGATAATAACAAATATTTCACTCCTAAAGAAATTGTAGCAGAACTCGATAAATACATCATCGGTCAAAATGATGCGAAAAGGAATGTAGCTATTGCACTTAGAAATCGCTGGCGCAGAATGAATGCAAAGCCAGAAATTCGACAAGAGATCATGCCTAATAATATTTTAATGATTGGTGCAACAGGAGTGGGTAAGACCGAAATTGCCAGAAGGCTTGCCAATATCGCTGATGCTCCTTTTATAAAGGTAGAAGCATCGAAGTTTACTGAAGTAGGATATGTGGGTAGAGATGTTGAGAGTATGGTGAGAGATCTTTCAGAGCAATCTATACAAATGGTAAAATCTAAAAAAGAAAAAGATGTAAAAGAGAAAGCAGTACTAATTGTAGAAGATCTCTTACTGGACGCTTTAATTCCACCACTTAAAACTGGAAGAGATACTACAAGTAATACGGGTAATATTGGCTTCCAATCTTCTGACCATGAGCTTAATGAAAAAACACGTGAACGTTTTAGAGAGAAGATTAAAAATAAAGAACTGGAAGATAGAAAAATTGAAATCATTGTAGATAATAGTCCTACTCCCGGAGTAGGGCTTGTTGGAGGAGGTATGGATGAGGTATCAATGATGAACATCCAAGAAATGATTTCGGGAATGATGCCCAAAAAACAGAAGAAACGCAAAGTTACCCTTAGTGAAGCTAGGAAAATTCTTTTGGAACAAGAAAGCGCTAAGCTAATTGATATGGATGAGGTAAAAGAAGAGGCGATATTTAAGTGCGAAAACTCAGGCATAATTTTTATTGACGAGATTGATAAAATTGCTGTTGGTAGCTCAGGAGGAGGAAAAGGACCAGATGTCAGCAGGGAAGGTGTTCAAAGAGATTTATTGCCTATTGTAGAGGGAAGCGCAGTAAATACAAAATATGGGGTGGTTAAAACCGATCATATACTATTTGTGGCAGCAGGAGCATTTCATGTATCTAAACCTTCCGATCTGATACCAGAGTTACAAGGTCGTTTTCCCATTAGAGTTGAACTCAATAGTCTCACAAAAGAAGACTTTCTCAATATACTGAAAGCCCCTAAAAACGCGCTTACTAAACAATACTCAGCACTTTTTGAAGCTGAATCTGTTTCTCTTGACTTTCAAGATGAGGCCTTAGAGGAGATTGCAGAAATTGCCTTTTCGATAAATAGTGAAATAGAAAATATTGGAGCTAGGAGACTGCACACAGTAATGAGCAAATTACTAAATGATTTTTTATTCGATGTACCTGATATAATTAAACCTAATTCAAAATTATCTGTCACCAGGGAATTGGTACAAGAAAAGCTTTCAGGCTTAGTATCAAATAAAGATTTTAGTCAGTATATTTTGTAATAAGGAGAGAGTACCATATAAACAAACACTTGCTTTGAATATGAGTATCTTCTTATTTCCAATTACTTTTGCACTATGCCAAGGATTATATCAATAGATTATGGCAAAAAAAGAACTGGACTAGCAGTAACAGATGAGTTACAAATCATTGCTAGCGGCCTAGAAACGGTACCTACAGAAAAATTAATCCATTTTTTGCAAAACTATTTTCAAAAAGAAAATGTAGAAAGTATTGTTATTGGTATGCCTTTAAATTTAGATCAGCGTGAGACACATGCTACTGCTTCAGTTGTAGCACTAAAACAACAATTAATCAACCTTTTCCCTGAAAATGAGATTTTTACCATCGATG
>JBCDJE010000877.1:0-1791 GCA_038748185.1 Bacteroidota bacterium | reverse complement strand
TTGATTTTTTCAATGTAAAACATTCATCTATAGTATCAAAAGATTTTTTGAGTTAATTCTGTTATTCAGAATTGATATTATTTAGCTTTTACTAATTTTGTTCTCATGCAGCAAAATCTGAAATTATACAATACCCTTAGTAGAGAGAAAGAAATTTTTGAGCCAATTACTCCACCATTTGTAGGAATGTATGTTTGTGGTCCTACCGTTTATAGCAATGTACATTTAGGGAATGTACGTACATTTACCTCTTTCGATGTACTCTATCGGTACCTTAAGCATTTGGGTTACAAAGTAAGATATGTTAGAAATATTACAGATGTAGGGCATTTGATAAACGATGCAGATGATGGAGAAGATAAAATTGCTAAAAAGGCAAAATTAGAGAATTTAGAGCCTATGGAGGTAGTTCAGCGTTATACGAATGACTTCCATAATGTAATGCTGGAGATAAATAATTTACCACCAAGTATTGAACCAACTGCTACTGGGCATATAATAGAACAGATTGAAATGATTGAGCAATTGCTAGACAAGGGTGTTGCTTATGAAGTAAATGGATCGATATATTTTAATGTAAGAAAGTATAATGACAGCCATAAGTACGGATTGCTTTCGGGTAGAAATATAGATGAACTTATTGCAGGTAGTCGTGACCTTGACGGGCAAAATGAAAAAAAGGAATCGATAGATTTTGCCTTATGGAAGAAAGCTTCTGAAGAACATATTATGCGTTGGGCATCTCCGTGGAGTATAGGTTTTCCAGGTTGGCACTTAGAGTGTTCTGTAATGGGGCATAAGTATTTAGGTAAAACTTTTGATATTCATGGAGGAGGACTCGATTTGCAGTTTCCTCACCATGAGTGTGAGATTGCACAAGGAACAACAGTTCATGGTCGTCAACCTGTAAAATACTGGTTGCATACTAACATGCTCACAGTTAATAGGCAGAAAATGAGTAAATCGTTGGGGAATAGTATTTTACCCCAAGAATTATTCACAGGAAATCATCCATTGTTAACAAAGGCATATTCTCCAATGTCGTTGCGTTTTGCTATGTTGCAAGCACACTACAGAAGTACAATGGATATTTCAAACGACGCACTTAGTGCCGCTTCAAAGGCTTATCGGAAGATGATGAATGGGCTGAGAATTGTGAAAAGTTTGGAGTATAATGAAACAGTAGCAGTCGAAAAGAACGAAAAAGCAATTACGCAAATTAATAGTATTTTAGATGGGATATATAGGGGCTTGAATGATGATCTCAACACTGCTGTAGCAATCGCCGGGCTCTTTAATTTGCAAAAGAAATTCAATGCAATTCAAATGGGGCAATTGCAACCTGAATCGCTTAATCAGGTAACTTTTGATAGAATGGTAAAAACTTTTAACAGTATAGTAGAAGATGTATTGGCATTAAAAGAAGAAAAGCCTCAAAACTTAGAAAATGCAATCGATCTAGTTTTAGATGATTACAAGGCTGCTAAAGCTGCAAAGAATTACGAAAAAGTAGATGAAATAAGAGCAAAATTTAAAGATATGGGTCTTTCAGTAAAAGATATGAAAGACCGAATAGAGTGGGCATACGAAGAATAGTTAAATATTTTGTTCTTATTGGGTGTATTCATTTCTTATTCTGTTCCAAATCATTAATATTATTTTCTGATATTTCATTAATATTTATTATGCTTGAACCTTAAAGTGTATTTAATAAATAATTAATATGGAAATGCTAGAAAAGATGAGAATGTTTTTTCTTTATACAATTATAAGTTCCCTTAGTACAGGGAT
>JBCDJE010000876.1:0-1793 GCA_038748185.1 Bacteroidota bacterium | reverse complement strand
TAATTACAGTACTTTATTGACATATTCCTATCTTTTTGGTAAATTAATTGATAATTTCCTAAACTCCCTAATCATCAATTATGAATCAAAGAAGAAAATTTATTAGAGCTGCAAGTTTACTTTCTCTAGCTGCAGTCGGAGGGCTTGTTTCCTGTAATTCCAGTAAATCATCATTAAAATATGCCAATAGAAATTTCAATTTTAACCAATATGCTTACCGTTTTCCAAAGCTTAACATATCATTAGATAGGGTAATTAAAGAAACGGTTGGTTTAAGGCCTTTTAGAAAATCAGGCTTCAGACTTGAGCAAGAAATGCTTAATAAAAAAGCAATTATTCATAATTATGGGCATGGAGGCAGTGGCTGGTCGCTTTCTTGGGGAACTGGTAATATGGCTTCTGATTTAGCCTTAACTACTGGAGAAAAGAAAATAGCCGTAATGGGTTGTGGCACTGTGGGCTTAGCAACAGCGAGATTATTACAAAACAAAGGTTGTGATGTAACCATCTATGCCAAAGATATGCATCCGAATATTACCTCAAGTAAGGCTACAGGTACTTGGTCTCCCTCTTATACCTTAATTGAAGAAGATAAAATAAATTTTGAATTTGAGACAAAATGGAAAAAAGCTTGTGCTTATTCTTTCAAAACTTTTCAGAACATGCTTGGTCTTAACCAAATTGTTACTTGGGTAGATAATTACACCCTGAGAAACAGTGAAGGAGGCAATTACGGACATTCTAGCCATTTACAAGTACCCGGGCTTTTGCCCAAACAAGAAGTAATCAGTCCCGAAGCACATCCTTTTTCATTCCCTTATGCACGAAAGCAGACAACATTGGTATTCAACATTCCATCATACCTTGAAAAACAGTTGAACGATTTTTTGAAATTCGGTGGAAAAGTAGTGGTTAAAGAATTTCAATCGCTAGAAGATATAGATGCTTTACCAGAAAAATGTATAGTGAACTGCACAGGGTTAGGTGCAAAAGCCCTTTTTAAAGATGATGACCTGATTCCTGTCTCGGGTCAGCTCGCATTTCTTATTCCACAACCCGAATTCAACTACCGACTCTCTACTCCAAAAGGTTATGCAATCCCTAGAAAAGATGGGATAGTATTAGGAGGTAATACCATAAAAGGCAATTGGGATACAACACCTGATCCAACGCAAACAGAAAAAGTGGTTACTGCCTTAGTTGAAGTAATGGGACAGATGAAGAGTTAGTGTATCTATTCTTTCATCTTAATAATAGTGTAAAACAAAAAAAGTCCGACCTTGCCGGACTTTCTATTTTCATTTAATAATAACAAGATCAGAGCTTAAATATCTTCGTGAAACTTTGTCCTTTAAACTCACCAGACCACTCTAAAGAAACAACATCAAACAAGTTTTCAGAAGGGCTATTTAATAATACTTTTCCGTCTGAATCTGTAGTGAGATCTTCTAATTTAGTTCTAACATTAGAAGAAGTAACAGTAGTGACAGTAATTAATACACCCGGAACTGGCAAAGAATCTATCCCAACACTTTGATCTAGTATCCCTGACTTATCTAATTCATAAATGGTTGCTGAAATGCTAAAATCTGTATCAGTTGTTTCTAAACTACCCACTTCTACTAAAACTGGAGAGGCAATTCTTTCTATAGCCATATCTGATTCATCTTCGCAAGCAGCAAACATTAATCCTGACACAACCAATACTAATATATATTTTACTATTCTTTTCATTTTTAATAAAGTTAAAATTAAACTTTGCTTTTCTTAAGGCTATTATGCTTATTCAACCC
>JBCDJE010000875.1:0-1812 GCA_038748185.1 Bacteroidota bacterium | reverse complement strand
TAATGAATTGCTTACAGGTCGGTTTTGAAATATACCAATTTTTTCCTAGTGGTATATTTTTACAAAATTAAATACTATTCCATAAAGCCTTTTGCTTTTAAAAAAGGCTTAAGCTCAGATATTGAAGGGTTTTTAAGATGTTCATCACCTACTTTAATTGTTGGAAATTTAAGTTTCCCATCATATAAAGCTTTTACTTCCTCAGCGGCTTCTGCATCTTTTTCTACATTGTAGTATTCAAATTCTATCCACTCTGACTGGAGATAGTTTTTTAAAAAAGAACTTTTTGTACACCAGTCAGCGCCAAATAGTTTTAAGCTGGTTTGTGCCATTTTTCTTTTTGCATTTTAAATATAGTGTGAATTATTTGCTCTAGGTTAGTAAGAATAAAGGGGGTTAAAGCCATTGTTAATATGGAGACAGACAAAAATATTTGGTAATTAGTTTCAGAAATGAGACCATATTCCAAGCCTGATTTTGATATTACAAAGGAAAACTCTCCTATTTGTGCTATTGCTAAACCTACAGAGACTGCTGTTTTCATGGGGAGCTTCAATGCTTTAGTTGCCAAGATTCCCGCAGTAATCTTTACAATGATTATAAAGACAAACCAAGAAAAAATCTGCATATATTCTGCTAAGAACACTTGGTAATCTAATAGCATTCCCATTGAAATGAAGAAAAAACTTATGAATACATAGCGGAATGGCAGGAAACAAGAAATAGCTAATCGATTATAATCTGTTTCAGCGATAATTAAACCTGCTATAAAAGCGCCAAGTGCTAAAGATAAGCCCAACCAAGAGGTAAGTAGTGCAATACCTGTAACAATAAAAATGGTAGTTATTAAAAAAACCTCTTGGCTTTGTATTTTCATTATTTGGTATAAAAACTTAGGGATAATCCAACGAGCAAGTAGCCAGGCTAAAATACCAATACCTGCTAGTTTTGCTACAAGTATTCCAATTGCCAAAATAGGACTTCCTCCTTCTCCTGCTAATATTGGCGTAAATAGCATTAACGGGACAATAATTATATCTTGAAAAAGTAATACGGCTAGTACCACTTTACCGTACTGAGTGTTTAACTTAACTTTGTCTTGTAGTGTTTTTATGACAATTGCTGTACTACTAAGCGCGATCACAAAACCCCAGAACACACTTTCTTCAATACTTCTCCCCATAGCATACATTAATACTGCGGTGAGACAAATAGTGAAGATTACTTGTAGTGCCCCACCTACTAGCACATATTTTTGAATCTTTTTTAAATTTGAGAAAGAAAACTCAAGCCCTACTGTAAATAGTAGAAGAATGACGCCAATCTCAGCATAAGCCTCTACTTCATGTGCATCGCTTAGTATAGTAGTACTATTTGGGCTTAGCAGTATGCCTGTAAGTAAATAGCCAATAAGATGGGGGATCTTAAAGAAATTACAAAGGATTATAACAAATATGGTAACCCCAAATAAGATACAAATATTTAATAAAATGTGTAAATCCATCTATACAAGCGGGTTCTAGATTTAGAATAATTATAGGTTTTCTGGTAAAACTGCAAAAGTGGACAGGTGGTTTTATATTATTGAAATTAAGTTGGTTTTATCAAATGTATGCATCATTCATGAAATTTCATTTATGCAGAGCAGCATTTTGTAAAGCAATGTCGTATAGCTGATACTCACATGTTCTACTTTCATGAATATCAAATTTTTTGTGGAACAAAAGTTTTTATTGAAGTTAAAAAAATGATTCAATCAAGATTTACTACAAAAGAATCTCTAAGTAGATTTGTTAGGAAGTTATTTACACT
>JBCDJE010000874.1:0-1817 GCA_038748185.1 Bacteroidota bacterium | reverse complement strand
GTATACATTTATCATGGATGAAAAAGATGGGTGTGTCGGAAAAATCGAAAGATTGATTTTCAATGAAGATGATTCTCATGAAATTATTCTTGCGACAGGTGACATAAAAGGCACTTACCAAATCATAGAAAACAAGTATATTTATTTTGACAGCAAGTACGTTGATGCCCAAACCAAAGAAGAAATATCCTTTCAATCCAAGTGGTTGGTCACGGGTGTCTATCCGACCACAATGCATGTTACTGTAATGTCCTACATGAACTTTACTAAGTTCAATTGCCATGGATTTGTATTCATGGTTTCAAATAATTAGAAATTTTTACTATTGTCAAAAAGCCTATAATTCTCTCTTATGTTTATAAAAACTATCTAAGGCTGCACTTCCAAAGTGTAGCCTTTTTTGTTGGCATAAGTTCACTACTCCAAAACGGTTTGATGTAAAAGTACAGCTGACCTACCAATAAACCACTATGGACTGAAAGTGCCATAGTTTTCTTTACGACTGAAAGTCATTCTAATATAAAGCTTGAGCCGTCATCATCTGGTTTACGATGATGTTCTAAATATTCATTGACCATTTCGTCTGTTATATTTCCTGTACTCCAACATCCAAAGCCTATTCCCCAAAAGTGTCTACCCCAATAACGCTTATTAAGCTCTGGAAACTCTTGCTGAAGTTTTCTCGAACTCCTGCCTTTGAGTTTCTTGACCAAATCACTTATTGATAACGATGGACGGTACTCAATGTGCATATGGACATGGTGCTTGGATACCACACCTTTTAATATTTCTACATCTTCAGACTCACAAACCTGGATTAATATCGTGCGACATCTTATTTTTATATCTCCAATAAGTACTTCATACCTGTATTTTGTACTCCATACTAAATGGGCTGTTAAGCGACTAACTGTATCTCCGTTAATCCTTTGTCTTTCTGGCATAATACCAAAAATAGCAACTTTTTAGAAGCTAAAGCGAAATGCACTAAAGTGCATAGTTTTAACTTTTTCCTGTGACCAATAAAATTTTATACTCTATCTTTATTGGCAAATAATCCATAAGAATGCATTAAAACCAAATTTTATAGAAGGTAGGTAACGTCCTATATTTTCTACAAGAAAGGTGTTAAATTATAGTTTGAGTAGAAACTATAAATTTGACTATGCCTAGTATAAACATTGATACGCTGGAAGCCATCAGAGAATATGAAGTTGGTGGTAGTATCCAATTAACCGACAAACAGCATGCATTGCGTGAACGCTATGAACGCGCTTTCCATCTCGTTTATACAAACAAATCAGTTTAGCCACTAAAATTGGGTAGTTCGTGATTTTAGGGAAAAAAGAAGCCTCCCTAAGAATTGGAGAGGCTACAAGTGGGCCCACGAGGGCTCGAACCTCGGACCCCCTGATTATGAGTCAGGTGCTCTAACCAGCTGAGCTATGAGCCCTTGAGTGATTCACTCAATGGGATGCAAAACTAAAAATTTGAAAATTCTAATACAATAGCTACTAAAAGATATTTCTCCTTATACACTTATTTTTTTGCTAAGGTTTCTGCTAATGCTTTCCCTTTTTTCATACAGTCTGCTACAGAAACGCCATCTTTCCAATTGGTGCAATGATAAATCCCTTCTGCCTTGAATCGATTCAGTAATGCATCTACTTCATCAGTCGCTTCATCATACTGTGGTATAGCATGTTCCCAACGCGTAATTTGCTGAAAAACAGGTTTTTTTGTAATTCTGTAGAGTTTCATTAGCTCTTTAGTTACCTTTTCCTTTATGGTTGCATCATTATTTGCTACTTCAGTTG
>JBCDJE010000873.1:0-1818 GCA_038748185.1 Bacteroidota bacterium | reverse complement strand
TCGGGATATGAATTTTTGATAATTGCTTTTTGATTTAATACTTTGCAGGTGAAATATAAAATTTCAACATCTGATGAATAAAAGAAGCGCAGTTATTTCAGGAATTGGGGGGTATTTACCGGAATACATTCTTACCAACAAAGAATTGGAGCGTATGGTAGATACTACCGACGAATGGATTTTAGAGCGGACAGGTATCCGAGAAAGAAGAATTCTGAAAGGTGAAAATATGGGAAGTTCGTTTATGGGCGCTAAAGCTGTAAATGAGTTATTTAGTAAAACAAATGTAAATCCTAAAGAGATTGATTTACTTATTTGTTGCACTGTAACTCCAGATATGCTTTTTCCTGCCACTGCTAATATTATAGCTACAGAAGTTGGAGCAGTAAATGCTTTTAGCTATGATATTAATGCTGCTTGCTCCGGCTTTTTATATGGCTTAGCTACAGCTTCAAAATTTATCGAAAGTGGGATGCATCAAAAAGTTGTTGTGGTAGGTGTTGATAAAATGTCCAGTATTATTGATTATGAAGATAGGGCCACATGCATTATTTTTGGCGATGGGGCAAGTGCAGTATTACTTGAGGCTGATGATAATGAAGGGAATGGTATAATTGATTATTACTTTAGATCAGATGCAATTGGTGAAAAGCACCTGCATATGAAAGCTGGTGGAAGTAGGAGACCTGCCAGTATAGAAACAGTTAAAAATAAAGAGCATTTTGTGTATCAAGAAGGCAAGGCAGTTTTTAAGTTTGCTGTAACAAATATGGCCGATGCAGCTTTCAAAGTAATGCAAAAGAACAACTTAAAAGCAGAAGACATAGCTTTTCTTGTCCCTCACCAAGCAAACAAACGTATTATAGATGCTACCGCAAAACGCATGGGTATTGGCGAGGAAAAAGTGATGATGAACATCGAGAAATATGGCAATACAACTGCGGCAACCATTCCACTTTGTTTAAGAGATTATGAAGATCAACTTAAGAAAGGCGATAATCTAATTTTGGCTGCTTTTGGAGGTGGATTTACATGGGGAGCTTTATATTTGAAATGGAATTACGATTTTTAGTAGTTATTATCTTACAACACTTCTTGTGTTTTTTGTGTCAATAAATCATATAAATTTTTTTGTCAATTAAATTCAAATGGCAACTACAGCAGATTTTAGAAATGGTTTATGTATAGAATTCAATCACGGGTTATATACGATTATTGAGTTTCAGCATGTAAAGCCTGGGAAAGGACCAGCTTTTGTAAGAACAAAGCTAAAGAATATCCATACCGGAAAAGTGATAGATAATACTTTTACATCAGGTCATAAAGTAACTACTGCCAGAATAGAAAGAAGAGATTTTCAATACCTTTATAAAGATGACTTAGGCTTTCACATGATGGACAGCAGTACTTTTGAGCAGGTAAGTGTAGAAGAAGATATGATTGAAAATGCCGATTTAATGAAAGATGGGCAGGAAGTGGAAGTACTGGTACACGCAGAAGAAGAAAAAATAATCGGATGTGAATTGCCAGCTTTTGTTACACTGGCAGTTACATACACTGAGCCAGGTATTAGAGGTGATACGGCTACAAATGCAACCAAGCCTGCTACATTAGAAACAAATGCTGAGATACAAGTGCCTTTATTTGTAAACGAAGGCGATGTATTGAAAATAGATACGCGTACTCGTTCTTATGTTGAGAGAGTAAAACAATAGTTTTTTATAGATGTCCGGTAAAATTTATCGGGCTTTTTCATTTACGTTCAATCAGTAATACTAACCTAACTAACTTAAAATTATAATTTACAAATACCTTTTT
>JBCDJE010000872.1:0-1835 GCA_038748185.1 Bacteroidota bacterium | reverse complement strand
TTTCAATTCCACCGTAGTAAAAAGGATCAAATGGATGCAAGTCAACTTTAAAAGTACCATAAATAACTGATGAGTCTTTCTGAATAATGTTTTGTGCTTCTTGCAAACTGTTGGCTTTTAAAAGCATAAAACCTTTATCAGCGTATCTTCCGCCTAATGCTATCAATCCTTCTTTTCTCAAATTTGCCAGATGTATAGAATGTGCCTCAAAGTAAGCCTGGTCATTTATTTGTTTGGTAGTATCCCATTTTGACCCTAATGTGTAGACCATAGCATACCATTGATTTGTATTTTGAGCATATACTTGTATTGAAAAAGCACAAGATAGAATGAGTATTGCTCTTTTTAATAAGATGGCTTTCATAGGAGCTTAGTTTTTTGAGTACAACCCTACATGATTTCCCTCTGTGTCTTTAAAAATAGCGAAAAACCCCATATCAGGACCAAGAGGAGTTTTTTGAAATATAGTTTTACCACCTGCAAGTGCCATTCGAGTTAGAAAAGGGTTTAAATCTTTTCCAGTATGTAAGTAAACTATAGTTCCTTTAGAAGATGGAATTAAGCCTTCACTTTTAATGATGTTTCCTCCAACTCCTCCACTAAGTTCACATCTAAAAATGCCGAGTTTTGCTCCTTGGTATTCCATTGTTTGTAATTTGTATCCCATTAGGGTATTATAGAATTCTAAAGCACGTTCAAAATCTGAAACTGGGATTTGAAAATTTTGAATAGTATTATTCATGGGTCAATTATTTTGAAAGGATAATATGAGTAAAAGTAGATTTTCATCACACCAAACCTAAGAATAATGCCAACTCATGTATTGTAAAAAAACGAAATTATAGAATATGTGAAGTAGGTGTTGCCAGTTTTGACGAATATAATTAAGTAAGATAGTATTCTTTCATGATGGATTTATGGGCAATAAAGGTTGGAGAATAGGTAGGCAGATTTTTTAGTCGGAGAATTAATATATTTATTATATGCCTCAGGTAGCATTTCTGTTTGTTTTTTTAGTTCGTGGATAAAATGTGATTGATCGTAATATCCTTCAGGAACAGTTGTGCTGTGCTTAATATTACTCATCAACTCAAATGTATGATATTGCATTTTGATGACGCGGCTGTAAGATTTTGGAGACATACCAAAATTTTTCTTGAAAAGTTGTTGAAGTCTACGTTGAGATAAATTGGTTTGATCAGAAAGACTCGCAATGGATATATTTCCTCGATTGTAAAACAATAACTCAAAAGCTTACAATACTCTTGTATCTAGGCAAAACTCTTTACAAAGGCTCAGCAATATATTTTCACAGTGTTCCAACACACTAAGGCTTGTTAGCTCACTACTAACAGCTTCTTCTAGGCTTGCAGCGAGAATCGGGTTGAAATCATTAAGTGATAATTTCTCATCATAAAATTCATTTGCTGGTAAACCTACTATATACGAAAGGGCATATGGTTGGAATTGTACAGTTAAAGCGCGATTTACCAATCTCATGTTAAGTACAAAAGAAGAAATTGTGGGGCCAGCTAGATAACTGGTTGTCTCTATACTTTCCTTATGACTGGAGCTTATTTTGAATTTCGAGCCACTTATCACATTAATAAATGAATAACCTACAGGAAAAGCATTTACTTCGATGTTTACACCATTATCTTCTTCTACTATCCACATTTTTCTTATGAATGGCTTGAGTATCGTTTTAGGTTGATGCCAGATAATTCTCATATGGAAAAGAAATATTTAACAATTGTAGCGCTTTGTGTAGATATAACTGATAAGCTAAAGCTAATAAAACTACTTAGGTTGTGAAACCCAAATTAAGTGTTGTA
>JBCDJE010000871.1:0-1840 GCA_038748185.1 Bacteroidota bacterium | reverse complement strand
TTTATTATTAGAAATATGGGGGTTAATGCAGCTGTTTCTGGTTCTTACCTTTTTAATGAAGGGCAAGTAGGTAAAGCCCTGCTTAATCTTAAAAACACTGAAACAGCATCACATTATTTGGTCAAAGATTTTATGAGAAAAGGCGATGAAATTCCTATTCTAAATCCTGTTCAACGATCTTTTAAAGATGTACTGCTCTCTATAGAAAACCACAACTTAGGCTTCACTATTCTTACTGATGATAAAGGTAAGCTGGAAGGGCTCATTTCTAATGCAGATGTGCGGCGAGGACTCATTAAAAACATTGATGACATTGCCAAAACATCTATCAATGATATGATTAACACAAAACCAGTAAAAGTAAGTGAAAATGATACTGTTGCAGATTTACTTAAAACAATTAAATCTAAATCTTTTCCTATTAGCTTTTTACCAGTTGTAAATGATGCCAACGAAGTTTGTGGTGTAATTACTTTCTTTAATTTAGTGAAAGGAGAGCTTTAAGAAAAATTGCTATCAAAAACATCTTGGCTTCATCAAGTGTGTACATTTTGTAATTATTTCAAATTGAAGACATTTAGCAAAAAAAGAAAAATATGATTATTCATTTAAAAGATAGTTTAGGGGAAAAAGAAGCGAACGAGATCGCTGAAAAGCTACAAGCAATTATAGTTAGAGGAAAAAACAACCGCTTATTAGTTGCTTCTTCGAAGCTAAAAAAGCTCCCTGAGGCATTTGCAAATGCTACTGAAGAAGTATTTACACTTTCCTCAGACATACAATTAGCAAGCAGAGATTACATGCCCAAAACAAGGGAAATTAAGATTGGAGATCACTTTATTGGTGGAAATCACAATAAGACTCTGATAATTGGAGGTCCTTGTTCTGTAGAATCGGAAGAGCAAATTATTAGTGCTGCTGAACTTTTGAAAGAACTGAATATTTCTACGTTACGGGGAGGTTGTTTTAAACCCAGAACCTCACCTTACACCTTTCAAGGCTTAGGTATGGAAGGCTTAAGGTTGCTCAGTGAAATGCGTAAAAAATATGGTTTGAATATCATTACTGAAGTAAGGGATGCTACACATGTTGATGCAGTCATAGCCCACACCGATATAGTACAAATCGGTGCAAAAGCAATGTACGATCACGGCATTCTCAAAAAATGTGGTGCGTCGGATAAACCAATATTACTGAAAAGAGGTTTTGGTACCACACTACAAGAGTTTGTACAAGCTGCAGAGTTTGTACTTTCTGGTGGAAATGATAATGTGATTCTATGCGAAAGAGGGATTAGAACTTTCGAAACCAAAACTCGATTTACTCTTGATCTTTGTGGAGTAGCTTTTCTTAAAGAATATACTAATTTACCGATAATTCTCGACCCTAGTCATGCTATGGGTTATGCTTATGGAGTACCTGATTTGGCTAGAGCCTGCACTGCTATGGGTGTTGACGGTTTGCTTATTGAAGTACATCCAGACCCTTCAGTGGCAAAATCTGATGCTGCACAACAATTAAATTACAACGAGTTTAGAGAATTATACCATTCATTATCGGCAGTAGCTAAAGCCATCGGAAGAGAAGTTATTTAAGCATAAATAATACCTCATAATTTTTATGGGGTATTTTATTAATCTTCATAAGGCCGTTCTATTAACTCAAATGTATCTAGATTTAAACACAAAAGATTTCCCAGATTCCAGTCAGGTACATTAGTTGCAAAAGAATTATAAAAAACACACCCATTATCCAATGGAATAACTGATGCTTTCTTAAAAATCGCGTCTTTAATCAGGTCTAAATTGGTAGGGGTATGACCATGTATCAGTCGCTTTCC
>JBCDJE010000870.1:0-1842 GCA_038748185.1 Bacteroidota bacterium | reverse complement strand
TTATAAAGAATTCACCTTCAAAAAACATAGGAAAACAACTCTCAAATGAACATCCAGTTTTTGGAAGCATATTCCCATACAAAGCTTATTTTATATAATCTTTATTGAATATTATTTTCTTAACAGGCTGATTATATATCAGACTGAAATTAAAAAGTAAATATTTCATGGAAAAAAATCTCAAAGGAACTTGGCCGATTATAGTATTTGAAAAAGCAAAAGATACATTAACCACTGTACAATTATGGATGCAGGTAGTTGGAAAGATTAGGTTACGAAAAATGCCTTGGTTGAATCATTCTTGGCATGTAACCTTATATGTTTCTCCGAAAGGATTTACTACAAGTAGTATCCCATACGAACAGGGTATCTTTGAAATTGAATTCGATTTTATCAACCATCAACTTTTGCTTGTTACCAGTACTGGAAAGTCAGCATCTTTTTCTCTAGTACCTATGTCTGTAGCTAAATTCTACCAGCAGTTATTTGAAAAGCTTGAACAAGTTGGTGTAGCTGTTAACATTCACCATGCCCCTAATGAGATTGATCCCGCAGTTCCCTTTGAAAAAGATAATACTGATAGAAACTATGATGCAGAACAGATATTACTTTTTTGGCAAGCTGTGGTAAAAGTACATATTGTATTTACCCGTTTTAAAGCGAGTTTTACTGGTAAGGCGAGTCCGGTTCATTTTTTTTGGGGGGCATTTGATCTGGCTTATACACGCTTTTCAGGCAGAGAAGCACCTGAGCATCCAGGAGAAATGCCAAATATGCCTAAAGCAGTTATGCAAGAAGCCTATTCTCATGAAGTGAGTAGTTGTGGCTTTTGGCCTGGTAGTGAAGCATTTCCTCAAGCCGTATTTTATGCTTATTGTTATCCTACACCCGATGCCTACAAACGACAGCCTGTTTCACCAACAGAAACTTTTTACAGTGAAGAATTAGGAGAATATTTTTTACCCTATGAAGCAGTAAGAAATTCTCCTAACCCTGAAAGTACTTTATTGAGCTTTTTACAAACTACCTATGAAGCAGCTGCAAATACAGCGAATTGGGATAGATCTACCTTGGAATGTGATTTAACACATTTCGAAAAGTAAGCCAATTAAATTGCTTGATATTTACTTAAGTCTACTGGTTCTAAAGAAGTGAAAATACTTTCAGGAAGTTCTTTGAATACTTGAATTTCAGTGAGCTGTCTAGGGCCTCTATCGCCTGAAAGTTTAATACTACCATGTTGTTTGTAATTTTGCCATGGGAGTATAAAGCCTGGTTTTTCGTCTTCGTAATTTTTATAGAATGCCCATTGATTTACAAGTTTTGTATCCTTGTCAATATATACATGATATTTATTTTGTGGAGTAACACCCACATCTTTAAAAGTGAGTTCTAATACATGAGAAGGTTTACTCATCACAGTATCTTTACCTATGTATTTTAGGGCAACACCGGTATCTTTTAATTTAAAAGGCATTGCCAGCCAATACGAATCGTTAATCCAAATATCTTTTCCCATAGTAAGATATTTTTTTAAGGAGTCAGGTTGGCTAATTTCTTCACCATTCTTAAAAATTTTCCCTTCAAGTGTGTGTACATTAACGAGAAATTTAAAGTCATTTTTAGTATTCTCTATTCTTACATTTCCTGTCCATTTATCCCAGATGAGCTTTCTGAAACCAAAGAAATTCCATGCAATGTAGCGTGTTTCTTCCCAGTTTTTTCTGCCACCCATTGCCTGCATTACATCATCGGCTAATGCTATTGCTTTCTCATCAGATTCGGCAAGCATAAACCCTTCTGCTGCGGGGTTACTTGTTAGCTCATCATTTTTAACGATGC
>JBCDJE010000869.1:0-1853 GCA_038748185.1 Bacteroidota bacterium | reverse complement strand
CAATGGTGGAGGTGTTAACCTTTTTATCAGAAATAATATCTTTCATCCTGAAATTTTCGGAAAAATAGCATTGGCTAATATTTACAGTGCAACTATTATCAATAATATTTTTTATGGTAATGACAATGAAAACGGAATTGGCACTAATACAGCAGATTTCTGCATATTTGACAGAAATCTTTCCTACCAAACTTCCGATTCTTTTAATGGTGGTATAGATAATATTTTTGGTAGCAATAATTTCCAAAATAAGAATCCTTCTTTTATATCAGTAGTTGGAGATTGGGATAGCCTCGAAAAGATAGTGAAGTCAGATTTTAGATTAAATACAGGATCTCCAGCAATCGGAAGTGGCACGGAAGGAACAGATATAGGTATTACAGGGGGGGCATTTCCATTTAGCACCTTAACTCGATACAGTTATCCTCATGTGCAGTCTATTAATATCAATAATCCTGTACTGGGTATAAGCGACACACTAAGATTCACTATCAAAGGAATATTTCCCACCCAAAATTAATTTACCACCTAAAATTGAATTTTATGAACAAACTTTTGTTCATTGCTGGGTTATTTTTATTCTTGATAGAAGCAAATGCTCAGCAAATCACATTAGCAGAATATTTTATTGATGAGGATCCTGGAGTAGGAAACGGTATCCCAATTGGTTTAAACATAGCTGATGATACTGTAGAAGCTGCTTTAACTATTAACACAGAATTGCTATCTACAGGAGAACACCTATTGGTTATTCGTGTAAAAGATGATAATGGAAACTGGAGCTTAAGTAATTATTCTAGGTTCTATGTTGAAGAAAATTATACAATACCTGTTTCTCAGAATTTAAACAATCTCGAATTTTTTATAGATAATGACCCAGGTATAGGCAATGGAACAACTTTAGTCGTAAGTGAAGATAGCAGCTATCTTAATTTAAATGGTATTATCAATACAACTGGCTTATCTGCCGGTAATCACAAATTGGCTTTCAGAACAAGAGATGCAGAAGGAAACTGGAGTTTGAGTAATTATTCGCAATTTTATCTTGAAGCTGATTATTCGCCTTACATACCAAGCCCCGAAAAGATAAAAAAAGTAGAATATTTTATAGATGGACCTGACCCAGGTTTTCACCAAGCTGATTCAATCATTATTACACCTTCTTTTTTAGTAGAAGCATCAGATACCCTCTTACTTAGTGCTGATACTTCCGAATTGGGTAGACATGCAGTCTTGGCGAGAGTTTTAAGTGAAAATGATGAATGGAGTTTGACAGCGATAGGCGAATATGATTATTGTGCTCCTGAAGGAGTTCTTGGAGGTTTTTCTTACGAAAAAGATAATAATAAAATTGCATTTACCGATTCTAGCAAGTACGCTGTAAATTATATCTGGGATATGGACAATGGTGATAGTCTATATACCAATGAACCCATATACACTTATAGCCAAGGTGGTATTTATGAAATTTGCCAAACAGTTTACAGCTTTTGTGATACAACAATTACTTGTAAAACGGTAAACTTTCCTACTCCTAGAATTACCGATTCTATACCAAATATCACAATAGAAGAAGATAGTCAACCCATAGTTGTAAGTAAGAACTTGAATCTTGTATTTTCTGATGGTGACAATGATCCATTGAGTTTCTCGGCTTTTAGTACTAATGAAAATATATTAGTAACTATAGAAGAGAATGAGGTTAGCATTGGAAGCACAAATAACTTTTTTGGAGAAGCACTACTTATAGTTGAAGCTGAGGGAGGAGGCGTTTCTGCTTTTGATACAGTTAATGTATCAGTAACTTATATAAATTTTGTTCCGGAAGCTAAAAAACCTTTTAATAATTTATT
>JBCDJE010000868.1:0-1855 GCA_038748185.1 Bacteroidota bacterium | reverse complement strand
TTGTACTTCTGCTATTTTATTAGCCATATTTCCCGTTTTGAGCTTTACCGCAATAATGTAGTATTCATTAGTTCCCATCCACATGGCAAGTGGTTCAATCGTATTTTGCAATGATTTAAAATGAAAATCTTTTACTACTCCTACAATTTTCCCTTCTTCTCTGTCAGGTTGTATTACTTTGAAAGGATGGTCTACCGGATTAGTTAGTCCTAGTATTTTAGCAGCAGTTTCGTTAATGAGGTACCCCTCCAAAGCATCGGAACTGATCTCTTCGCTTAAATTTCTACCATCCACAATTTCCAGATCAAGTACATTTAAATAGTCTGGTTCTAGGGAAAGGGTAATGAGACCTTGCTTATTTTCAGCATTATCTTCACCGGGAAATACATAAGCAAAAGTTGAATTCATTCTTCCAGGAATAGCATTCGTTCTTGAGATATGATCTATTCCACTAATAGCTAATATTTGCTGCTTAAATGCTTCATAGCTATTTTCGATAGGCTCAGGGGGATAAAAATACATGACTTGTTCTTTATTAAAACCCAAGTCAGATTTTTTCATATAACCCATCTGAAAATAGACTGTAATGGTAAAAACAATGAGTAATGAAGCAATAGCAAATTGAAAAACAGTAAGAATTTTACGAAGCAATTTTCCACCTGAAGTTTGTAATTTCCCTTTCAACACCTCAACTGGTTGAAATGAAGCCAGATAAAAGCCCGGATAGCTGCCTGCTAATAAACCAGTAAACAGCATAACTCCTATCATCATTAAGATTAAATCTATATCTGAGGAAAAAGAGAGGGAAAGGTTGCGGTTTAGTAATTCATTGAGCAGCGGAAAAGCGAGTTGAATGATGATAAGACTTAGTAGAAAAGCAAAGAAAGACATGATTACTGTTTCGCTCAAAAACTGTTGCAATAATTGTCTTCTTCCTGCTCCAATAGTTTTACGAAGCCCTACTTCTTTGGCCCTTCTTGTCGCTAAGGCAGTAGATAAATTGGTGAAATTAATACACGCAATTAGTAACAAAAAAATAGCTACTAGTGCAAAAGCGTAAACGAAATCTAAATCTCCATTTGCTACATCGCTAATAATGCCTTTAGTAAAATGGATTTCCGAGAGGTTTTGTAACCAAAAAGTGCGGTTACCACCAAGATCCTCCTTTTTCAATTGAGTATTGAGAAACGTAGCAATTTCACTTTGCAGCTTGTTAGGGTCAGCCCCCTTTTCAAGTTGATAATAAGTTGGGAAGTTCCATGAACCGTATTCTTCGTAAAAACCTTCTCTTGTTGCCCAATTGGGATACATACTTCTCGCAGCTAATACTGATGCTATATAATCAAATTGAAAGTGTGAATTTTCAGGCGTATTTTCTATAACTGCTGCCACTACGAAACCTACTTCATTTTCCCATTCAATAATTTTTCCAATAGGATTTTCATTATGAAAATTGGTTTTGGCTACTTTCTCAGAAATAATTATAGAAGCAGGGTTTTTAAGTGCTTCATTGGCATTACCAGCAATTGTTGAGAAGCTAAACATATCAAAAAAACCACTATCGACCAAAATGAGATTTCCCTTTAGTATGTCATCTTCTTTATATCGCCAAAGTGAATTGTCTCCTACATCAAAGAGACGGGTATAATTGATTACTTCTTTAAATTGTTCGTATACATGTGGTCCAAAAGCAGAAGCACACATGGTTTGTCTCACTTCTGAACCATTTTTTATTGATTTGGGAATAATACGATATATTTCATCTTTATTTTTATGAAATGCCTCATAACTTAACTCAAAACGAATAAAAATAAGGATTAAGAAACAGGCAGAAATGCCAATAGAAAGACCTGTT
>JBCDJE010000867.1:0-1858 GCA_038748185.1 Bacteroidota bacterium | reverse complement strand
GTGTGTCATTTTTTATTGATCTATTTTATAAAAGTCTTATTATCTTTTTAAACTGTTGTTAAACTCTTTTACCGAATAGAGATCTCCTTGCTCTTCCGGGTGGATTTCAAGCACATTGGCAAGGGTGAGTTGCACTAAAATTTCTGAGGCTTGCTCCTCTTGTATATTGGCATAAACAGCAAAGTCTTTAAGTTTTATTTTTCCTTCTAATGTGGCAAATTGTATAAGTTTTCGCTCGTATTCTCCATATACAAAAAAGGCTTCTCTTTCTTTAGTTCTTGCTTTTAATATTTTCCTTAGTTCTCTACTGCTTTGTATACTTCTATCAGCTACCCGCAGGTAAGCGCGTCCTAAATGCCTATTGAAATTATAAATCAGAAAAACAGGTTTTTCA
Source organism: Bacteroidota bacterium (assembly GCA_038748185.1). Taxonomy (GTDB): domain Bacteria; phylum Bacteroidota; class Bacteroidia; order Cytophagales; family Flammeovirgaceae; genus Chondrinema. The sequence continues at coordinate 1,464 of JBCDJE010000867.1, read as the reverse complement.
TTGCTTTCTTCAATATGAAAAGCCAGTACATTTTTCTTTTCATTCAGCTTAATATATTCTAATGTATAATTTATTGCGGGCTTACAGTGTTTCTCTATTGCATTTTTTAGTACAAAAGCTTCTCCATCTGCATCTTTTAATCCGGTGATTACTCCATCGTCATTTACACCAATTAATAAAACACCTCCACTAGCATTAGCAAAAGCTACAACTTCTCGCATTATTTTAACTGGATCGGCAGCTTTTCTTTTAAACTCTACCTTACTTCCTTCTCCCAAACTCACTAGCTTTCGCAGTGTCTCAAGATTCATGATATTATTTCATTAAATGAAAATGAATTTTGGTGAGGACGCTTTAGTGGGAACACCTTTTTTAACTAGCAGAAAAACTATTCATCTAGTACATATAAATCTTTAAGGTTTCTGCCAAACCCATCGTAATCCAAACCATAGCCAACTACAAATCTATTAGCTATTTCAATACCAAGGTAATCTATGGGTATATCGCCAGTATATACCTCTGGTTTTAATAATAGTGCAGCAATCTTAACTGATCCAGGTGCTTTTTTAATAATATCTTCAGAGAGTTTTTGGATGGTATTGCCCGTATCTACTATATCTTCAACAATTAGTACATCCTTACCCTTTATTCGGTCATCAAAGCCGATAAGCTCAGCCACTTTACCTGTAGAAGAAGTGCCTTGATAAGAAGCATATTTAACAAACGAAACTTCGAGCGGTAAATCTATAAATCGGCACAAATCGGCAAGAAACATAAATGCCCCATTGAGAATACCTACTAGAATTAATTTTTTACCTTGGTAGTCTGTTGTAATTTGTTTACCTAATTCTTTGAGTCTGACGTTAATTTCTTCTTCTTCTAAATAGACCTTGAAAGGCTTATCTTTTATAATCATGATAGTGTTTCAGCTTTTGCTTAAAGATAGCGACGCATAAAAAATATGGCTGAATATATTTTTTATGCATTAAGAAAGATACAAATCTAGGTAATTTAGTGGCAATATCTTGATGGATTAATAGCAAAAACTTATTTTCGAGAAATTAGAAACAAAAGTTTTATTGAATAAGGAATTTATGAACTATTGGCTAGTAAAATCGGAGCCGAGCACCTATTCTTGGGAAGACTTTACAAAACTTGGAAGAGATCATTGGGATGGTGTTAGAAACTATCAAGCGCGTAATAACCTTATGGCAATGAAGGCTTTAGATAAGGTGCTTTTCTACCATAGTGTAAAGGATAAAGAAGTAATTGGTATTGCTGAAGTGGTAAGAGAACATTATCCTGCCCCGACAACTGAAGATAAAAGATGGGTGGTAGTTGATCTTGTGCCAGTAGAAAAACTTCCTAAAACAGTAACTCTTGAACAGATAAAGTCAGATGAAAGGTTGGAAGATATTGCTTTGGTTAAACAGTCTCGCTTATCGGTAATGCCTTTAAAAAAAG
>JBCDJE010000866.1:0-1859 GCA_038748185.1 Bacteroidota bacterium | reverse complement strand
GAATTAAATGCAGAGGTGCTTTCGCTATTTAGGTATAACGCATGGTGGTATAACCCTAGAGATGGTAAGGTTTATGATGGCAATGAAAATATTACTACTAAACCTTTTCGAAAAGTAAATAGTAGGAAGGGGCTGCAATTTAATCCTCCGGGGAAGGCGGAAAATGGGAACGACTGGATACTGGTTTTAGATGAAATAGAATCGGATTATGGCATACCTGGAGAGGTGAATTAATAATGTAAATTTGTAGTATGTACAAAACTCCTTCCAATTCATTTAATTAGAAGGAGATTAATAATTTTTTAAATGCGTATCAATTTTAAAAGACAAATACTAAAGCTACTAACTAATAGCTAAAATCAAAACTCTGCACTTTGCGGGGCTCTTGGGAAAGGGATTACATCTCTTATGTTTCCCATGCCAGTGATAAACTGTACCATTCTTTCAAACCCTAATCCAAAGCCACTATGTGGGGCTGAACCAAATTTACGGAGTTCTAAATACCACCACAGTTCTTCTTCAGGTACATCCATTGTCCTCATTCTGCTGAGTAATTTATCTAAATTATCTTCCCTTTGAGAACCACCTACTAATTCTCCTATGCCCGGTACTAATACGTCCATCGCACGAACAGTTTTATCATCCTCGTTGAGCTTCATATAAAAAGCTTTAATTTCTTTAGGATAATCTACTAGAATCACTGGCTTTTTATAATGCTTTTCTACCAAAAAACGCTCATGTTCAGATTGTAAATCGATACCCCAAGCTACTGGAAATTTAAATTTTTTCTTTTTGTGCGGTTTTGATTGTAATAGCACCTCAATCGCTTCTGAGTAAGTCAACCTTTCAAAATCATTTTCAGTAACAAATTGCATACTTTCTATTAAGCCCATCTCTCTTCTTTCGTTTTGTGGCTTGGTTTTCTCCTCATCAGCAACTCTTTTATCCAAGAAAACCATATCATCGTAACAATGCTTGAGCGTATAGTTAATGAGGTATTTAATAAATTCCTCAGCTAAATCCATATTATCGTTTAGATCGTAAAAAGCCATTTCAGGCTCTATCATCCAAAATTCGGCGAGGTGTCGAGTAGTATTAGAATTTTCTGCCCTAAAAGTTGGGCCAAATGTATAAACTTCTCCAAGTGATAACGCTCCTATTTCTGCTTCTAATTGTCCTGATACGGTTAAGTTAGTTTCTTTTCCGAAGAAATCTTCTTTGAAGTTTATGTCACCAACTTCATCTTTTGGCGGGTTTACTATATCAAGTGTAGTGACCTTAAACATTTCACCGGCACCCTCTGCATCAGAGCCTGTAATAATAGGTGTATGCAAATAGTAGAATCCTTTGTCGTTAAAAAATTGATGTATGGCGAAGGCTAATGCATGTCTTATTCGCAATACTGCGCTAATGGTATTTGTTCTTGGCCTAAGATGTGCAATGCTTCTCAAAAACTCCATAGAATGCTTTTTAGGCTGTAAAGGATATTGTTCTGGATCAGCTTTTCCATGTATTACAATATTTTCAGCTTGAATTTCAACAGCCTGTCCTTTGCCCTCTGAAGCTACTAATTTACCAGTTATACTAATGCAAGCTCCTGTATTAATATCTTTCAACAATGTTTCACTTGCTACATCAGGAGTAGTTACTATTTGAATATTATGGATGGTAGAGCCATCATTTAGTGCGATAAATGCAACATTTTTATTATCTCTTTTTGTACGTACCCAGCCTGACACCTTTACTTCAATATTTCTTTCAGTTGTTTCAAGAAGCGATTTTATTTTCAATCTTTTCATAAGTAGTTCACTTATTTTGCTGCATTTTTACTGGCTGTGTGCCTTTTATAATAAGCAAAT
>JBCDJE010000865.1:0-1863 GCA_038748185.1 Bacteroidota bacterium | reverse complement strand
CTTGCATCTGGAACAAAAACTCATTGCCAGCCCTTCTTGCCGGATCTCCCGTACAAGATTCTTCTTGCCCTAATACAGCAAAATCTATCTTAGCAGCTTTTAATATTTTCACAAAAGCAATTGTAACTCTTTTATATCGGTCATCGAAAGAACCGGCGCAGCCCACCCAAAATAAAACTTCTGGTTGTCTTTCTTTTGCTGAAAGCTCAGCCATGGTTGGTATCTGTAATGTGTCGTCCATTTATATCAATAAATCTAATCTTTAAATTACTCTTTTTCTTTTAAATCATCTGCCCATTTAAATCGGTCTGTTGAGGGGAAGGCCCATGGTGCTTGGTTATTTTCAATATTGGAAAACATTGCATTCCAGGAAGCTGGTGTATCTGATTCTTCCATAGCAATATACCTCCTTTGTTGTAAAATAATATCAAGGGGATTAATATGGATAGGGCAAGCTTCCACACAGGCATTACAAGTAGTACATGCCATTAGCTCTTCTTTAGTTGTATAAGTGCCGTATAGAGCTTTTCCATCGTGTTGTTCTTTTCTTTGTTTGTCAAGATAGTTGCCTAATTCTTCAGCCCTATCTCTTACATCCATCATAATTTTACGTGGAGAAAGTTTTTTACCTGTTTGGTTTGCAGGGCATTCAGCAGTACATCTTCCACACTCTGTACAGCTATAAGCATCCATAATATTTTTCCATGTAAGATCGGTTACATCTTTTGCGCCAAAGGTTTCTACTACTACATCGGTCTGATCAGCATTTGTATTTCCATTTTCCATACCTAGCATAATCTTGACTTCTTGGGTTACCGATTCCATATTTTTCATAAGTCCCTTAGGAGCTAAATCTGAGAAATAGGTATTTGGAAAAGCTAGGGCAATATGCAAGTGCTTAGAGTAAGTAACATATACCGCAAATGCTAAAATACCACTTATATGAGCCCACCACGAAAGCCTTTCTAGCCCTAATAATAGACCAGTAGGAAGTCCATCATAAATAGGGATAAACATTTGACTTATAAAAAAAGAACCAACTTGTGGATAGTGAGTGGCAATATAGTCACTTTCATGTGCCCTCGTTTGTAAAATGCTATCAGTGGCATTCATGGTATAAAGTGCTACCATTAAAACAATTTCCCAAATGAGTATAATGTTCGCATCAAGGGTTGGCCAGCCTTGCATTTCAGATTTTTTAAAACGAGGTATTAAACCAGTACCTCTTCTTACCAAGAAAACGATACAAGCTACTACTACACCCAAAGCCAAAAGCTCAAAGAAACCAATTAACAAAGCATAGATCGAATGATCAATTAGCATAGAAAAAATCCTATGTTTGCCAGTAACACCATCTAATAAAATTTCTAGTATTTCAATATTTATGATAAGAAACCCTGCATAAATGGTGAAGTGCATTAGCCCGACAAAAGGCTTGTCAAACATTTTTTTTTGTCCAAAAGCTAAAAGCGCCATTTTTAAGAAGCGTTCTTTCTTCCGTCCTGAGCGGTCTTCCTTTCTACCAAGTTTAATATTTCTAGTAATTGCCTTTATTCTTTTGGTAATAAGTAGCCCTGCACCTAAAAGGAGGCCTAAAAAGCACAACTGTTGAAATAAACCTATGAAAATCTCCATTGAGCGGTTATTATATAAAAAATAAAAAGTTATGCATGCATAACAATTCAAATATAAAAAATCTGCATTGTTCTAAAAACAACTATGGCTTACTATTCTACAAAATCAGCTTAATCTGATAAAAACTAAATTTCACCTTTCTAAAAAACTAGAATAAAAGCCTATCTAATAGGAAACTAATTTGTTGTTAATTTGTGATATTATATAATAAAAACTTTAAAGAAGTAT
>JBCDJE010000864.1:0-1873 GCA_038748185.1 Bacteroidota bacterium | reverse complement strand
TATTTTCTACTAAGTAATGATGAAATAATAAGTTTAGGGTTTTAAGGCAGTTATTGAGTGTACAGGTAAGGCGTTGAAATCGTAGTTTAGGAATGCTAAATAAGACTTGATAACGAAGGTTGTGCACTAAAGAACATCTTAAAAAGTAGAGGTTATTTTTTTATCATTACTAAATACAGGTTTCAAAAAAAATCGTATGACATCTTACTTAATTGGCATTATTGGAGGAAGCGGCTCTGGAAAGACATTTTTTTTGGAAAAACTCAAAGAAGAAGTGGGCGATGAATTCATTACTGTTATTTCCCAAGATAACTATTATAAAAGTATGACTGAGCAACATAAAGATGAAAACGGTGTAGAAAACTTTGACTTACCTGAATCGATAGATCATCAGTATTTTGCGCGAGATATAGCCAAATTGAGAAGAGGAGAAGAAATTCAAATACAAGAATATACTTTTAATAATCCTGATGTAGAACCTAAAACTTTGACGTTTAAACCCAACCCCATAGTAATTGTAGAAGGCATATTTGTATTACACTATCCTGAAGTAGTAGAACAAATAGACCTTAAATTATTTATTGATGCGCGTGATCATATAAAAATAAAGCGTAGGATTTTGCGTGATAAGGTAGAAAGAGGATATGATTTACATGATGTGTTGTATCGCTACGAAAACCATGTGATGCCAGCTTATGAAAAATACATCCATATCCATAAAAGAGAAGCAGACCTTATTATTAACAATGAAACCGCATTTGACCGCGCTCTAGAAGTGATAGTGAATTTTTTAAAAAGTAAGATTACCCATGCAGGATAGATTTGCCGTAATAGGAATGGGACAATTCGGGTTTAGAGTAGCTAAACAGCTTACTTTAAAAGGAACAGAAGTCTTAGCAATAGATAAAGATATAGATAGAATCGAAACCATTAAAGATGAGGTTACTTATGCAGTCTCGCTTGATTCTACCGATATTAAAGCACTAGGTTCGCAAAATCTGCAAGATATGGATGCAGTTTTGGTAGCAATAGGTGAAAACATTGAAGGGCTTTTACTTACTACTGTGTTATTGCTGGAACTAAATGTAAAAAGAATTGTAGCTAGGGCAATGACCGCCCAGCAGAGAATTATATTAGAAAAATTAGGCGTACAAGAAATCCTATCTCCTGAAGACGAAGTAGGTGTCATGGTAGCAGAAATGTTGATTAATCCTACTATGAAAGCCTTTCTACAGCTCCCCGATGATTTTGAAATTGCTGAAATTCAAGTACCTCGTAAAGCAATTGGCAAGACACTCGACGAATTAGACCTGAAAGAAAACTACGGGTTGCAGTTAGTTACTATAAAGCGCCTGTATGAAGAGTATGAAGGTGAACGTAAAGTATTGGCAGAGCATCTATTACAAAAAATAAATCGTGATACAATTATTGCCAACAGTGATATGTTAATAGTGCTTGGTAAAGCTTTTCAAGTGCAAAAGTTTATTGAATTGAATAGTTAGGAGGTATGTAAAAATGGAAAGTTAAATATGTTTATGCTTGCTTACTGAGGAGCAGAAGTTCTCTAAAAAGTAAACTAGGTCAAATATTTAGCTCTATAATAACAGTTTATTATTCTTCTCGAAGCAATCTAAGTATAGGAAACAAGTTCCATTTTTTTTAAAGTGGCACTTGCGAATCAATTTAATACAAAAGAAAAATTTTATACTTCCATTCCCAGTAGCATACTATAAGTAAGACTTTTTATAATGTATGACCACCGTGCTTTATTACATAGTTAACCTTACAACATAATTTGGCTTTAGCCTCTAAAACTTAGAGATTACTGCTAAAAATGATTATTTAATAAAGCTTATGGCTAAAGCCTATTTTT
>JBCDJE010000863.1:0-1892 GCA_038748185.1 Bacteroidota bacterium | reverse complement strand
TAAATCGCAACTCATTTCCGGTAAATAAACCTCTTTCATTTCTATTATATCTGTATTATTCTCCTCGTTCTTCATTTGGTTGACTATGGTATTGGTTTCTAAGTACATCTTCCCTCCTGACTTAATTGGTTCAATAAATTTAAATTTAATGTTATAAGTGCCTTCTTTAATGCGCACTTTCCACTTACCATATATTTCTTCTTGTGACCAAATGCCACGTTCTCCAGAAGCATCGTTCCTATTGAGAATTATTGGGTTCTCGTTTTCGCTTCCAATAATTACACGAGGAGTATTAATCAGGTTATCAGATGCAACTAATGCCTTATAATATTGATCTAGCTCTGCTTTTAGCGCAATACCCATATTTTTATTTTCAGCTATAATGTTCTTTTGCTCATAAGGATCTTTTTTGATATCAAATAATTCAAATTCTTCTATTGCTGCATTATATCCTATGTTGCCAACTAGCTTATTATTTCCTTTGTATAATGCAATGTTATTATATAGTTCTGGGTAACGCCTAGTCCAATAAAAGAACAATGTTCGCTCCTCCCAATATGCCTGCGGGTTTTTAATAAGTGGCAATAAGCTTTTACCATCTATTATTCTATCTTTTGGTAAGGGAACATTGCAAAGCTGTGAAAGTGTAGGTAAAATATCAATGTGAGCCGAAGTTTCAGCAACATCTTTATTCCCTTGCGATAATTTGGGGTATCTCAAGTAGAAAGGCACTCTTACACCTCCGCGAAAAACACTGCCTTTTCGTCCGCGCATTCCGCCAACATACCTTCTTTGTTGTGGGCCATTATCTGTCATAAATATGACCAGCGTATTATCTGCTATTCCTAAGGACTCCAGCTTTTTTAAAATTTTATCTATATTTTCATCGATATTACTCACCATAGCATATACCTTTCTGGCAGCTTCTTTATCTTTCTCAGTCATGGTTTCAAAAGGCCTATCATCATTTTCAAACCCTGTAGCCGGGTCAATATCTTTATACATTTGATAGTATTTGTCAGGTACTTGTAAGGGAGTATGTGGCGCATTAAACGATAAGTAACAAAAAAAAGGTGATTGATGATTAGCTTCTATAAAATTAATTGCCTCATCAGCAAAAATATCTGAACAATACCCTTTATAAGCTTGCTGCGCTCCATTGTTCCATAAAACCGGATCGAAGTAGCTACTGTCCTTTTTGAAATACGTAGTGATGTCACCTACTTGCCCCATCCCACCAGCAAGATGGATAACTGATTCGTCAAAGCCTTGATCTTTTGGTCTACTTGGATAATTATCTCCTAAATGCCATTTGCCAAAAATACCAGTTTTGTATTCTGCCGCTTTTAGCATTTCGGCAATTGTAATCTCACTAGTAGCCATTGTAGCTCCTCCATTATAGGTATCACTTACTCCTGTACGCAATGAATAACGCCCTGTCATTAAACTAGATCGTGTAGGAGCACAAACTGGTGAAACATAAAAATTATTAAACCTTATACTTTCAGTAGCAAACTTGTCAAGTGTAGGGGTTTTAATATGTGGATTTCCGGTGATGCCCAAATCTCCATAACCTTGATCATCGGTGATGATGATAATCACATTAGGACGAAGGTTATCTTGCCCAAAACTAATTTTGGTATAAAGTAAACAATAGCAAAATACTGCTAATAAGACTCTTCTATAATTCATCTTCTTTTTCTTAGCAATATAAGCAATTCATAAAAATTGTGTGACAAATAGTATTGTTTATAATTAAACGAGTAGATTTTTTTATTTGAGTGATTTTAAATAGGAGGGTAAAGACAATTTATTATATAGAAAAAAAATTTCCACAGAAAATAACTTAGTAATGATGAAATAATAAGTTTTCGATTTTAAGGCAGTTATTG
>JBCDJE010000862.1:0-1893 GCA_038748185.1 Bacteroidota bacterium | reverse complement strand
TTGCTCTCGAAAAGCCGTAGGTGAAAAGCCTGTCTTTTTTCTAAATACCCGGCTGAAATAAGAAGGGTCTTCAAAATTGAGATAATGAGCTATTTCCTTATTAGTAAAAGATGAAAATACCAGTTGTCTCCTTGCTTCTAATATGATTCTATCAGTGATAATTGTTCCGGCAGTTTTTGAAGTGAGTTTTTTACAAATCTTGTTAAGTCTTATTGGGTCTACATTTAGCAAGTCTGCGTAATCTTTCACAAGATGTAACTCTTTATAATGTTGCTCTACTGCCTTTTTAAAGCTATTTACCAATATATACTTGTCATTTTTTTTAATTTCTGGAACTACTACTTCAGTACTAAATTCACTCAGTTTTAAAATAAAAATATGTAGGTAAGATTTAAGTACTTGATGGGTATGCTTTCCATTGGTTCTCGATTCTTGAATCATCCGTTTTACAATATCCAAGAAACTATTAAAATCTTTATTCGATAAATTAAATATGGTATTATTCATCCCAGCTCTGGCGACTAAAACAGTTTGCTTTATATCTTTATCAGGACTAAATAGAGCAAAAAAATCTCTGTTAAATGCCAAGATGTATCCGCTGGTACTTTTCTTTTTATGAATATTATGCACCTGTCCGGGTGCTACTAAATGAATACTCTTCGGCTTTATATTATAGCTTTTAAAGTCAATTTCATGGATGCCTTCACCTTCTGAAAAAATACATATTTCAAAAAAATTCTGCCTGTGTGGAGAATTATTTTCATAGGTTGCCTGATCTAAAAACGGCTCATTTTCAGTACTTCCTTTTAGTTGTAGAATTCTGAAAAAACCACCAGCTTTTGTGCCTATATTTTGATCGATATGGTAAACAGGTATCAGTCTCGACATGATACGTCCGATCTTTTAGCCTTTATTTAACTAAGTGCATCCTTACAAAATTCAATACAACGAGCCACTTCTTTTACTGCATCAGAATTTTCAGGGATAGGATACTCTAACTCAATAGTTGCCATGAATTTATATTTCTCCTGCTTCATGAGTTGCAAAATTTCTTTTAGTGGTGTATCACCTTCTCCCCAAGGCATGTTTTTCCCATTATTTTTTTTGCGATCTTTTAAGTGTAGGTTGAGTATCCGTTCATGGTATTTTTTTATAAGTGGGATAGGAGACTCATTAGTTCCCGCTATATAATGTCCTACATCTAAATTAATCGCATTGTAATCTGAATATTTTAAAGCAACGTCCCAGCTATTAAAATCTACTTTTGCATGGTTATGATAGCCTATTAAAGTCTTATGTTTATCTGCAAATGGCGCTAGTTTTTTAACTGCTTCATCAGAGCGCTCTAACGTAATTCCTTTTGCTCCAAGGGTTTGCGCTACCTTGAAACAGTAATCAATCTCCTCATCTGTTATACTATTAAGTGGAAATTTAACTACTCCGATGTTTATGCCTTCTTTATTATATTTTTTGCGCAACACTTTAAACTTTTCCATAGAAACTGAAATGCGCCATTGTTTTAAGGCTTCTTTATGTTTTGTTCTTTCAGCTTTTTCTTCTTCAGTAAGTCCGCCACGTTTCCAGGCGGGACCTTCAGGTGCACCAGCAAAAGCTTCTATAGGACCACCCATTAACTCAACAGTTTCTAGACCCAATGTAACCAAATATCCTAAGAGATCATCGGCGCTGCTGGGCATACTTCTAAAACTATAAGTAATTACTCCTAAGTTGATCTCATTAATCTTTTTAATACTAGAAAACCCCGGAAAGGTAGGGGATAATAAAACCGCACTAGCACTTAATCCTGTCTTAATCAAAAAATCACGCCTGTTTAGGTATTTTGTTCTTTTAGTATTCATTTTCATAGTAATTTTTAAGGTGCATATTTAGGAA
>JBCDJE010000861.1:0-1893 GCA_038748185.1 Bacteroidota bacterium | reverse complement strand
TACCGTACAAAGAGGAGATTCTCTCTATGCGATAGCTAAACGATATGGCACTACACCGCAAAATATATTGGCTTTGAATGGCTTAACTGCCAATGCAACAATATATATAGGACAAATGCTAAGGGTGAAGGCTCCTTCCAATACACCGCCGAGAACAAATGGGAATTTTCAAACTTATACTGTTAAAAGTGGAGACTGGTTGGCAAAAATAGCTGATCAGTTTGGTACATCCCCTGACGAAATAGCAAGGCTTAATAACCTCGGAAGTGGAGGGCTGCGTGTAGGACAACAGTTATTAATTCCTTCAAAAAGAAAGATACCCGTTCCCTCTTTCCAAACTGGTAAAGCTGGAGATATAGAAAAAGCAAGAAGTATTTTTCAACTCCAAGAAATTAGTGGTGTAGAAATTTTTGGAAATGGTTTACAAGGCCCAGTTGGAAAGGTTTTCAATAACCATCCGGCAGATTTAGAGAAAGTACAGAATAGATTAGTTCAATTAAGAATACTTAATCCTAATCATGGGGAGTCTCCTCGCAATCTTATGTCACGGCTTGGCAGGTCACCCATAGGGCAAGGAAGTATTCCCAAAACAGTAAAAGCTTTAGAGAGTTTTCAGTCTAAATATCGTGTAGATTATTGGACTAAAAATCCCAAACATGTTAAAATGTTAGGTACTTCTTCTTTTACAAGAGGAACAGTAGTGCCTAATGATGTAACATATAAAGTGCTTCGCGAATATGCCGAATATACACTGGTGGTTCCTCATCCTACACTAAAAGGTAGGTTAATTACATCGCAATTTAACAATTTTGTAAGGAGTAGTTTCAGCGAGTATTATAATGGTGTAGGCTTTCAAGGAAACTATATGCCTGATGTCCCTTTTGAAGTTTTTGCTCAATTAGGACTAGATGAAAACATGGCACTTGCCTTAAAATATGTCTCTAGCCATGAGGGAAACTTTGATGCGATCAATACTTATGATAAAGCAAATTTTTCATGGGGTTTTATTCAATTTGCCGGTAAAGGAGGAAATACAAATGGTTCTTTAGGAGCGGTAATAGCTACAATGAAACAAAAAAATCCGCAACTATTTGCTGAGTTTTTTCAGAAAGTAGGAATTGATATTGATATAATTACTCGTAGAGGGGAGATTCATGACGGGACTTTAAAAGTATTCGATATACATGCTGTAACTGGTAAACACGAGACGAGTGGACTTGACGCCGAAATAGCACTTAAATCTGATAAACAGCTTTATGGTGCATTTATTAGAGCTGCGTATCATCCATCCTTTTATTCAGCACAACTAGAACGAGCTGTTATTGGGTATGTGAAGCCTGCTTTAGGTATTAAAACAGATATAAATACTAGAAGTATTAAGTTAAGTAATGTTCCCTTAAACAGAATTATAAGTTCACCCATGGGTAGTGGTCTTATAGTAGATCTTACGGTTAATCAGTGGATTAATAAAACAAGAGACATTTTTAAATCAGCAATTGAAAAAGTAGCAACACGTAGAGGAATTAATACGCCAGGTGTACTTCAACAAATTGATGAGAGAGAAGTACTGCAGCAAATAATTGCAAATGCAGTATCTGATGCAAGAATTAAGAAAAGAGCTAGTAGCATCTTAAATAGTACATTAAGTCCAAGAAAACCAAATTTTGTTCCTCCGCTTGTTTAATTCGTAATATTTTCTGTGAGCGAATTATAAGTTATAACATTTTTTTCTGTTATTATAGTGATTTTAAAGCTATGAAAACATCAGAAAAAATATTTATTAGAGGAATCATCGATGCTGATGCCTTTGAAAAATTAATGCTATTCGACGATCCTAATTTTACATTTGAGATGATTCAAATATTTACTGAAAAAAATACTCAGTATTTAGAT
>JBCDJE010000860.1:0-1914 GCA_038748185.1 Bacteroidota bacterium | reverse complement strand
TGCCTTAGGTGTAGGCGGGTTTCCCAGAGGAAGGGTAATTGAAATTTACGGACCAGAGTCTTCAGGAAAAACAACCCTGGCATTACACACTATAGCCGAAGCACAGAAAAAAGGAGGTATAGCAGCTTTTGTAGATGCAGAACACGCTTTTGATAAAATCTATGCTGAAAAACTAGGTATTGATTTAGATAATTTATTGGTATCACAACCTGACCATGGAGAGCAGGCGCTTGAGGTAACTGAACACCTTGTTCGTTCGGGTGCCATTGATGTAATTGTAATTGATTCTGTAGCTGCTTTAGTGCCCAAAGCTGAACTTGAAGGAGATATGGGCGATAGTAGAATGGGTTTGCAAGCAAGGTTAATGTCACAAGCTTTAAGAAAGCTAGCAGGTTCAATTAACAAAACAAATTGTTGTTGTATTTTCATTAATCAGTTGAGAGAAAAAATAGGTGTAATGTTTGGCAACCCTGAAACTACTACAGGGGGAAATGCACTTAAATACTACGCTTCAGTAAGGCTTGATATTAGACGCATAGGTGCCATTAAAGAATCAGCTGATAATATTACAGGTAATAGAACTAGGGTGAAAGTACAGAAAAACAAAGTTGCTCCTCCGTTTAAAGTAGTAGAGTTTGATATACTTTATGGTGAAGGAATATCAAGAGCAGGAGAAATTCTTGATATGTCGGTGGATATGGAAATTGTTAAAAAAGCAGGTTCTTGGTTCTCTTACAATGGTACTAAACTAGGGCAAGGTAGAGAAACGGTAAAAGAACTTATTAGAGATAACCCAGAACTAATGGAAGAACTAGAACGAAAAGTAAAGGCTAAAATTAACGGAGAAGAATTGCCAGAAGAGAATATAGTACAAAAGTAATATTTAGAAGCAAGAACTAGTTCTGGTTATTTAAATTTTTTAAACCAAGAATAAGAAATTTTATCACCTTCGCTTATATCCTTTCTTCCGTTTTTAATATGCAAAAGCGGAAGTTTTTTTAACGTACTTTCAAGCTTTTACCAATTCGTAAAATAGTACTTCTACCTATTCTGTTTAGCCGGCAAATCTTACCAACTGATGTACCATATCTAACTGCCAAACCCGATAATGTATCACCAGATCTTATTTTATGAAATACACTTTCACTTCTTTGTTTTAATCCTTCATACTGTTTTGCAGTTAACTCAAATTCGTTAAAAAGTAAGGTATCTTTAGAAAAATTGTAAAGATGAGTAGGGTTAAAAGCATGACCCTTATACCTGGTTTCAAAGTGAAGGTGTGGTCCGGAGCTTCTTCCTGTACTTCCTCCCCAACCTATTAAATCACCAGCTTTTACTTCTTCTCCAACTTTTATTGTAAATTTAGTGAGATGACCATATAGTGTTTCTAGTCCGTTTTCATGCCTAAGCATTACGTAATAGCCGTACCCTCCCCAATTATATTGTGCAATTCTAACAATACCATCAAAAGCTGCAAATACAGAATCGCCTCTCTCCAAATCTAGGTCAATTCCATGATGCCAGCGCCAACGCCTTAAGCCATATTCCGAGTTAATCTCAGTTGTCTTGACTGGAGGAGACCAACTATTTCCTTCGTATAATTTAAGTAAAACAGTATCATTAAAGTCTTTCAACTCATATCCATAAGGATCAACATTCTTTGAATCCCAAATACTGAAATACTCATCTGCTAAAAAATATTTCATTGGGATTACTGTTTGCGAATCGTTTAATATGATGAAGTCATTTTCCTCGCATATTACTGTAGTAGTATCTTCAGGTATTTCTAACGCTTTGAGCTGAACGAAAAAGGTAGAGTCGTTAGAGTGAGGCGTTAAAGGTGCTATTTTATTTTGAAAGTAGACATCGTTGCACAAGAAGTGATTTCAACGCCTCGCTACGCCCCCCGCGTCG
>JBCDJE010000859.1:0-1918 GCA_038748185.1 Bacteroidota bacterium | reverse complement strand
TCTTGTTAATATGCTTTGTTAAAATATTATTTTGAAACCCTCCCTTGTACAGATTATAATTTTGTGTTCAGCATTTTGTTAATATGTAATTAAACATTTTAAGCATTCATAAACGTATCAACCGAAAAAGGAAAAAATACTGCTGAATTAAAAAGTAATTGGTAATTATAGAGTAATCAATAAATCCATCTAGCCTATAGCAGCAAGCATAATTTACGTTTAAACAAAATGCATCTTCGAAAATTTCCTTATTGTAATGAAAAGCAAAACTATAAGATAAATAGTACCTAAAACGAGAAAGCCTATAAATGCTTTTTCTACAATAATTTGATTGAGTGCTTCGAAAATCCAATAGGAAGGAAATACACCAAAAAAGAGACTAAAATTTTCAGGAAGGAAATATGAGACTACCGGGATAATCATGAGTAAGTTGATGATTTTAATCCATGTCATCCCTTCCATTTTATTTTTTGAAAGTATTGAAACAATGAGTGGATATACAGCTGTAATTAATCCTATTGCTGTTGATAGTACAAGTGTATCGACTAAGCTTAATTGGTAAAAAGGCAATGTAATTAATAATAGCCATGTAATCCCGATAGATAAAAAGATAGGGATAATTAGTCTAATCAAAACATATCCTTTTTTTGAAATGGGAAGCACTCCATAAATCTTTGCCACCTGTGTATCTTTTTCATCGATCAATACCATTCCATATATAAAACCAAACATTTGTGATACCTGTGTAACAGAAGACATCAATACATAAGGCACATACTCATTAACTACCTCGTATTGCTTGATGAGATAGGGTACTAATAAATCTACTACTAGAAATATAAGTACTGGCATTACTAGAAAAATTCGTAAGGAAGGATCTCTAAAAATTAATTTAAAATCACTTACTGTAAGTCTTATGAGCTGTTTCATTGATTTACGATTTTGGCTTTAAATATTTTGAATATAAACCAGTAAAGTAGGATAGACCAGCAAAAAGTAGTTACATACCCATATATAAGTTCACTTTGTACTGGTTGTTCCAGAGAAGCATTGGCTATTAAATTTAATGAACCTTGTACTGGTAACAGATAGAACAAAGCTATATCTGTTACTTCGTAGTAATTAAATAATGGAGGTACTACTATAAAAAGTAAAAAAGGTACAGTTTTTAGCAAGAATAAGAGTACTTCAGTGGTATAACTCACAACATAAAGCCCTGCCAAGCAGCAAAGGACACAAATTCCCAATACACCTGCGGAGAAATGAAATATATGAAAGTTATTTCCCATAGCAACAAATGCCATTGTTAGTGTACATAGCCACCCTAATATTGAGAGAGAGATTATTCGGGATAAAAGGTAGTGATGTAAGTTAATAGGGGTAACAAACAAAGCTGGTAAGATCTGTTGATTTTTTTCCATAATTACAGAAATTCCTATAAAAAACAGCCCGATAATCGCTGTATCGTTATATATAATAAGTGTGAGTAATTTATCAGCATTTCCGAGGTCTTTTATAGCAAAAAATACTAAGCCATAAATAATAGTAACAGCAATGGTAATACCGATAATATTATTTTTAGTAAGCAGTATAAATTGCCATTTTAATTGGTTTGCTAGGGACTTCATACTTTAAGTTCTTTTCCTGTTACCTGAATGAATACTTCTTCTAGAGTGGCTTCCTGAGTGTTAATCCGCAAGAGTTCATCTTGTTTAATGAAATGGAGAAACTCATTATTTTCACCCAACCTATCAAGAGGAAATTCGGCAATATTACTGTTTTTAAGTTCTACTTTTACCAAGTCTTTCCCGTGCTCATGTTTTAGCAATGAAGGAGCTTCTGTAAGTCGCGACGATGACACCGCTTCACGACGATCTTCTAACAACCGCCGTGATCGCGGCGATCACCCTGGTCGGCG
>JBCDJE010000858.1:0-1918 GCA_038748185.1 Bacteroidota bacterium | reverse complement strand
TACATTTTTTAACTATTTCTGCTATTCTTGGATATTTTTTAACATTATTTATAAATATTTTTCCTTTTCTAGCCCTACAAAAAAAAGTTTATTTGCAGTTAATGTAAATGCGTAAAAATACTAACTATGTGTATTGTTCAATGTATTTGGTTAATACATTTTTAAAGTTTTCAGGTTTTAATTTTCCAAGTAAATGAGTGATAATTCTGCAATTGATATTAAGGAAATTAATGAGAAAATTAATCGCGAAAGTGCCTTTGTTGACATGGTGCTGATGGAGATGAATAAAGTAATTGTCGGTCAAAAACATCTTACAGAAAGATTACTTATTGGGCTTTTAGCTAACGGACATATTTTACTGGAAGGAGTACCTGGACTCGCTAAAACATTGGCGATTAATACCCTTGCCAGAACAATTAATGCAAAATTTAGCAGGCTCCAATTCACTCCCGATCTCCTTCCTGCCGATCTGTTAGGCACGATGATTTATAGTATTAAAAATGAGGAGTTTATAATAAGGAAAGGACCTATTTTCGCGAATTTTATTTTGGCTGATGAAATAAACCGTGCTCCTGCTAAAGTGCAAAGTGCTTTATTGGAAGTAATGCAAGAAAGACAAGCTACTATTGGCGATAAGACCTATCCTATGGAAGAGCCGTTCTTAGTTATGGCGACTCAAAACCCAATTGAGCAAGAGGGCACTTACCCACTACCAGAAGCACAGGTAGACAGATTTATGCTAAAAGTAGTGATTGATTATCCTAAAAAAGAAGAAGAACGGAAGATAATTAGGCAAAATATATCCAAAGAGTTCCCTAAGCCTTCCACTATTTTGGAGGCGAATCAAATTATACAAGCCCGTGAAATAGTAAAAGAAGTATACATCGATGAAAAAATTGAAAAGTATATTGTAGATATAGTTTTTGCTACTCGGTATCCCGATGAAGCTGGGCTTGATAATTTAAAAAATTTAATTGGTTTTGGTGCTTCCCCAAGAGCAAGTATTAGCTTAGCTTTGGCTGCTCGTGCTTATGCTTTTATTAAAAGAAGGGGCTATGTAATTCCTGAAGATGTGAGAGCAGTTTGCCATGATGTAATGCGACACAGGATTGGTCTTACTTATGAAGCAGAAGCCGAAAATGTGAAAAGTGATGATATCATTCGCGATATCCTAAATGCTGTAGAAGTTCCATAATTTTTAATGGATTCACATTCACATTTTAAATAAGATTAGGGGATATGGAAACTTCGGAATTACTAAAAAAGGTAAGGAAAATTGAAATTAAGACGAAGGGCTTAAGTAAGAATGTTTTTGCTGGAGAGTACCATAGTGCTTTTAAAGGCAGAGGCATGGCTTTCAGCGAAGTACGAGAATACCAACCTGGTGATGATATAAGAACTATTGACTGGAAAGTAACTGCTAGGTTGAACCATCCTTACATTAAGATTTTTGAAGAAGAAAGAGAACTGACCATTATGTTGTTGGTTGATGTGAGTGGCTCAAAAGAGTTTGGAACACAAAAGCAGTTTAAGCAAGATTTAGTAACAGAAGTATCAGCAGTTTTGGCTTTCTCTGCTATTCAAAACAACGATAAAATTGGTGTTATTTTTTTTAGCGATCAGATAGAAAAATTTATTCCTCCTAAGAAAGGAAAGTCTCATGTATTGAGAATCATAAGAGAATTAATTGATTTTGAACCTGAACACCGTGCTACTAATATTTCTGGTGCATTGCAGTATTTTTCTAACATTATTAAGAAAAGAGCTACTGCTTTTATGATCTCTGATTTTATGGATACACAGTTTGAGCAAGCTTGGCGTGCTGCAAAAAACAAGCACGACCTAATAGCACTAAAAGTGTATGACATAAGGGAAACGGAATTACCTGATGTGGGCTTTATTAAGTTAAAAGATGCTG
>JBCDJE010000857.1:0-1928 GCA_038748185.1 Bacteroidota bacterium | reverse complement strand
CTTTTGCGGTAGCTACTTTCGAAAGTATGCAATTCTGGGGGATAGACTACAAAATATTATTAATTGTAGCGCAAGTAATCGGCTATACCCTTTCTAAATTTCTCGGAATAAAAATCGTATCTGAAGCAGGTACAAAAAGTAGGGGGTGGAGTATCTTACTCCTTATTGGCTTGGCAGAATTGGCATTGCTTGGTTTTGCAGTAACACCTGCTCCCTTCAATATTAGCTTTCTTTTTTTTAATGGTTTACCATTAGGGATGGTTTGGGGATTAGTTTTTAGTTACTTAGAAGGAAGGAGAGTAACAGAAGTTTTAGGCGCAGGCTTGTCTATCAGTTTTATATTTTCATCGGGTTTCGTGAAAACAATAGGCGCTATAGTAATGTACGAATGGGGCTTTTCAGCATTTTGGATGCCTTTTATTACCGGATTTCTTTTTGCGTTGCCTTTACTATTATTTGTTTGGATGTTAGAAAGAATACCTCCTCCCTCTGTATTAGATGAGCAACTTCGTACTAAAAGGATACCTATGAGTGGTAAAGAAAGATGGTCTTTACTTAATACTTTTACACCCGGCTTATTTCTGCTCATTATCGTGTATGCACTATTAACAGCATTTAGAGATTTTAGAGATAACTTTGCAGCAGAAATTTGGCAAGCAGTAGGCTATGGTGATTCTCCAGAAATATTTACTGCCACAGAAATACCCATATCTTTAGTGATCTTAGTGATTATGAGTTTAGTTTTCCTCATTAAAGATAATGCACAAGCACTAATTATAAACCATCTTATCATCTTTGTAGGTATTTTGTTAGTAGGTGGCAGCACAATGGCCTTTCAACAAAATATACTTGCTCCAACCACCTGGATGATTCTTGTTGGTTTAGGTTTGTATATGGGTTATGTGCCTTTTAATAGTATTTTTTTCGATCGCTTTATTGCGGCTTTTCGGTATGTATCGAATGTGGGTTTCTTAATTTATCTCGCTGATGCATTTGGGTATTTGGGAAGTGTGGGCATTATGTTTTATAAGAATTTTGGCAATGCTCAAATGAGTTGGCTCAATTTCTTTGTCTCAGCAAGTTATGTAATGACTATTGTAGGAGCTGTGTTTATTTTGCTTTCCATGTATTATTTCTCTCAAAAGCTAAAAACTTGGGATAAAGAAGAGGCCGTAGTAGTTGCCAGTGATTAATCTTAAATAGTATTTTTTTACAGCTTTCTGATAAATCCTTCATATATACAGATGAGAATTTAATAATACAAATATCTCATTAGTTTCGCTGCGTCAGAGACGCATTTACAACAAATACTTCGTTTCTAAACGAAGTATATTTTATAAAAATTAGTTAGGTAATGCAAAAGAATTTTATCTAAATTCTATGTATTTAATAGTTTGGTAACTTTTTGTAAGTTATTGACAATCAGTTATTTGTGATTTTGCGATATTATATTTAAGTAACGGATTATCAATTAGTTGTATTTTACCGAATCTTGCTTTTGAAAAAATTACCGAAGTATTGTGTATTGAAACCCTTCGGTAAAAGTGATCAATATGTCAAATACTTTCTAACATTTATAGTAGTAAATTGAATTGATGTTTTCACCAGAGAAGCGTACAGGAAAATGCTCATTAAAAGCGTTATCCATTGCCAACAACATAAAGGGTTACAACTATTTGCTTGAGCTTTAATGAGTAATCATATTCATCTAGTTGCTATATGTAAATCTCCTCATCAAATGTCTGATTTTTTAAGAGATTTTAAGAAGGTTACATCTAACTGCATTGTTGAGAGTATAAAAGAAATATCCGAAAGTCCGTAGTGTTTGGTTACTAAATGCTTTCTCTTTTGAAGTGAAAAGGATAAGAAGGGCTAAGTTCTATAAATTATGGCAAGGTAATAGTCATGCGATAGATTTGGATAACAAT
>JBCDJE010000856.1:0-1928 GCA_038748185.1 Bacteroidota bacterium | reverse complement strand
ATACAATTTGACACTAGTGAGTTCCTAGAGATTTTTTCACCTAGTCTTAGAAAATATACAAAGAAGTTTACAGTGAGAGCAGCTAACAAGACTAGGCATATAAGAATACCCCACAGACAAGAAAAGCGATTAGCTTTAGTTATTGCCAACGAAGACTATTCAAATATTCCAAAATTAGATGGACCAATAAATGAAACGAAGCAGCTTGTAGAAGTATTAAAAACACTTGATTTTGAAGTATTGGATTATTACAATGTAGATCAACAAGATTTATTTAAAGTAATTAACTTCTTTCAAGAAGAAATAGCAGATCATAATGTGATTTTCTTTTATTTTTCGGGTCATGCAATACAGCTTGGAGATGAAAATTTTATATTGCCTGTAAATGTTAGTCCATTTGTGGATAAAACGGAAACAATTGCACTACAAGAAATTTCAGCAAATATGAACGAGGCCAATAAGCATACCAATATTATTGTGCTTGATGCATGCAGGAGTATTCCGCAAGAAATAAATTCGCGAAAAAGTGTTTTTAGCAACCAGCTTTTAATTGATCCTGTTGTTGATGTTCCTTCAGGTTCTTTCTTTGCATTTGCTACCAGTAGTGGTGAAGAGGCAGTTGGAGGCATTTACACGCCTGCACTTACTGAAAAGTTGAAAGAACCTATGCTTGATATCGAAAATGTATTCAAACAAGTACGCTTTGAAGTAAAGCGGAAAACCAATGGTTTACAAATACCTGAAGAGAAATCTTCGCTAATAGGTAAGTTTATTTTTAACAAGGGTGAAAATTAATCGGATATCCTATAACTGTACCAAGAAATTAGTCGGTTTGTATTTTGGTCAAAGCAAAAACAGATACCACCTTCATATATGTAATAATAAAAGCTGCTATCTTGAAATAGCTGATAAGGGATGTTTTGAAAAATATGGTTAATATCAAAATTAGTAGTATACTTTGAAAGTTTGCAAATTGATAAGGGATAGTATGTGTTAGTAGGAATTCTGAAATTATATTTCCTATCGAAACTGAAGGTCTTATAATCTTTGGTTTCTTTAAAAAATACTTGATGATTGTCTATTGAAATAACAGTATAAGAATTATCGGGGAAGAGTACTGAAAAAGGAGTGCCAATACGTTCAACTATTTTTACATTATTTTTACTCTGTGCTCTGGGTTGTTTTTCTTGGCTAACTTTCAGGTTGATGGTTGCTATTTTTTTAAGATATTCATTTGTAAAATTACTTTCTACAATCTCTTTAAAAATATGTTGAGCTGCTGTTTTTTGATGCAATAAATCTAACTGAATACCTTCAATAAGGCGCATGGTAAAGGTTTGTTTCAAGTTTGGCTTTAACATACTCGCTTTGTTGAGGTAGAATTCAACTGAATCAGGTGTAATGGTCTGGTTGACAGGATTTTGCATCAGATGTAGTAACGCTAAGTTGATATGCGCACTTACAAAGTCAGGTCTGAAAAAGAGGCTTTGATGAAGTCCAGTTTGTACTTTCCTTAATTTTTCTTTTAAAGAAGTTAATACGGTTTCATTACTTTCAACAGCTAATTTTACTCCTTTTGTAGGTTTCTGCAATAACCTTGCTTCGGGGTTTATTTCGAAAGGCAGGGCATAGTTTTGGAAACTATTGAACCCTTCCACTTTTCTAGCTAAGAGCACCTTAGTAGCTTCTAAAGTCCAAATTAAATTACAAACAGCTAAATCATTGATTATCTCAGGAATTTTAACAAACTGGTATAAATAAGTATAGCAAATGGCTGCCTGGTTTACTGCACCTACTTGTAGTAGATATTTTGCTGTTTCATAGATTATTGAAAACTTGTTAATACTTGTTGAAAGTACTTGAATCTGATTTTGTCTAATCGCAATAGTAGGATAGGAGTGGCTATTTTTGTTATTACTTGAATAAGT
>JBCDJE010000855.1:0-1936 GCA_038748185.1 Bacteroidota bacterium | reverse complement strand
GCAATAGTAATCAGGAAAAAATTACTGAATTTCATTATATAAAATATTAAAAAATTTCGGCTGCAAATTTAACTAAAATTATATGGCATGTAATACCTTATCTTAAAAACAAAAGCGATAACATTTCATTTACCAATACAAATAGTATAATTACAAAATGGAAGTAAGAGATAGGGTTGAAGCACTACTTAAAGGGCTTTGTAGTGGAATTTATGAAAAAGAAGAAGTAGTAAGACTAGCTTTCTTGACAGCTATTGCAGGAGAAAGTATTTTTCTGTTAGGACCCCCTGGCGTTGCCAAGAGCCTAATTGCCAGAAAGTTAAAATATGCTTTTAAAGACGGTAAATCTTTTGAATACCTTATGAACAGGTTTTCAACTCCTGATGAAATTTTTGGACCTGTTTCTATTAAAAAGCTAAAAGATGAAGATAAATATGAGCGACTTATCAAACAGTATTTACCCGGTGCTAATGTGGTGTTTTTAGATGAGATTTGGAAAGCAGGCCCATCTATCCAAAATGCATTACTTACGATTCTCAATGAGAAAATTTATCGAAATGGCGAAAAAGAAGAACAAGTAGATATCAAAGTAATTATTTCTGCTTCGAACGAACTGCCTGTAACAGGAGAAGGACTTGAAGCGCTATGGGATAGGTTTTTAATAAGGTATTTGATAACTGAAATAAAGGAAAGAGGTAATTTTATTAAAATGATTACCAGTACCGATGATGTTTATGCTGACTCGGTAATTGATGGTTTAAAGATCAGCAATATTGAATTAGAACAATGGGATAAAGAAATAGACAATATCATATTAAGTGACGAAGTAGTGAATACACTTCAATTGATAAAAATAAAGCTCGAAGAATATAATTCAACTGGCAAAGGAATACAAATTGAAATTTACGATAGAAGATGGAAGAAAATTGTGCGGCTTTTACGTACAGCAGCATTTTTAAATGGACGAAGGGAAGTAGATTTAATGGATTGCTTTTTATTAGTGCATTGTTTATGGTCAGTGCCAGAACAAATAGAAGTTATCCAACAAATTGTTGCAGAGGTAGTAAGAAAGCATGGTTATACTTTAGCAATTAGTTTAACCGCACTAAAAAAGGAAATAAGAGAATTTGAATTAGAGGTAAAGAAAGAAACTAAAATTCCGCATACTACACTTATTAATGAGCCTCTACTTGTTGATAAAGTATATTATGAAGTACATAACATCAATCAGATTTACGAAGGTAAATATATCAGACATAATGATTACGATAAGCTTCGTTACGATGATATTGTTACAATAGGTTTATACGATAATCAACAGAAACTTGCTTTTAAAATTAAAGCTAAGCGATCGCCAAAAGATAATGCAATAGAGGTATATCACCAATCTGAATACCTTTCTTTTAACCTGAAAGTAGAAGAGAAAGAGCAGAAAGAATACATCTACAAAAGACCCCACCCACTGGTTTATGATAATTGGAATGCAAGAATAGACCATCTGGAGCAATATGTTAATCAGTTAAATAAAAAACTTGATAACGAGGCACCTAATGCACTAAACCGACTAAGATCAAATTTATTTGTACATGAAGATTTAGCAGAAATTGTAGAGGCAAATATGAAAGAAGCAGTTGAGGCACTTCGAACAGAAGCACTAAAAATTGAAAAACTAAAATATTATTATGATAATATTGAAGACTGAACGAGAAAGTCTTTATTGAACCTGTTTGTAAGCCGCTGTGTTTTCCTATTTATCGGTTATGTTTGTTAACATAGTGTAAACAATAAGCTAATAAAAGATTAATATTATCCTAATTGCTTATTTGAGCATCCTAAGGCTAAGTTACTGTATAATTGGGGCGTGTGAAGCATTTGTCTGTAGGGCTGGTCAGTATTGATAGAAGCATAGGCTTAGTTAGCTAGTCGACTAGACAGG
>JBCDJE010000854.1:0-1946 GCA_038748185.1 Bacteroidota bacterium | reverse complement strand
TAATAGTTTTAGGAGGAGCAGAGTCCATACAAATATTTGAAAAAGCTCCTTATGAAAGTATTAAAAAGTCGATTATAATGCCCATAAGGGCTTCCCCTGTAATTAGTCCCGATGCGATTAATAAGCCTGCTTTGCCACTTAAATCTTTAGCTACAGCATGTGCTTCAGAGTTTTTAGTAGATACTCTTTGTTTTTTATAGTATCTTTCAATAACCCAAGCTATAATTCCTCCAACAAAAATAGCCGTATCTAATTCAATAGGTAGGTATATTCCTACGGCTACTGCCAAAACAGGCATTCTAAAAGAAGAGGCTATTTTTGCTAAATATTGGTCTATTATGATTATTATCACTCCAATAGCTGCACCAATAGAAACCATATTCCATGGTAAATTTCCACCAAAGATGCCTGTTGCTACACTTTGCATCAATGCAGCTTGTGGTGCTGCTAATGCGTCTGGTTTTTCTTCACTTACTGCACCTATACCGTAGGCTTCTAATAAGTAGTTGAGCACAGGAGCAATCACCAGCGCTCCAGCTAATACGCCAACTACCTGCATAATTTGTTGCTTATAAGGAGTTGAACCTAAAATATGCCCTGCTTTTAAGTCTTGCATATTATCACCTGCTATAGCTGCTGCACAGCAAACTACGGCGCCAATTAAGATAGCACCTGCCGCACCTTTTGCTACTTCTCCAGAAGCTGTGTTTCCTGTACCCAATAAAACTGCGAGTAAAAGTGATGCCGAAAGAATTGTGGCTATTGTAACACCAGATATTGGATTGTTCGAGCTACCTACTAGTCCTGCCATGTAGCCTGCTACCGAGGAAAATAAAAAGCCTGCAATAACCATAATTACTGCCATAAAAGCAGTAATGTTAATTTCTTCTATTGTATTAAGATAAATGAAAAAAATAGGAATGACCATTACCCCTATGCCAATAATTACCCAAGACATAGGTGTATCTAGTTCTGTCCTTAATTTTTCTTTAACCGAAGTCTTACTTTTTTTAAATGCTTCAATTCCTGATTGAAATGCTGTTCCAAGCGATTTTCTGATGCTAATTAATGCCCAAAAACCACCTACTATCATTGCTCCAACGCCTAAATACCTTATTTGGCTATTCCAAATAGCATAACCTGCATCTACAGCAGTAATATTTTCAGGGGCACCAAATAAATAGATATAAATCGGTATCGCAAAATACCAACTAATAACACCTCCTAAAAATATGAGTAATGCAATGTTTAATCCGATAATATATCCCACTGCAACAAGGGCCGGAGAGAGGTTTAAACCAAAATATAAGAAAACTTTACCTTTTAGAATGGCTCCCTTTTCAAAAACTCCTGTCCAGATTTTCATCGCGCCTTCTGCTAACTTAAATATTCCTCCTATCAAGCCTCCATAAATCAAATATTTAATAAGGTTTCCGTTCGATTCCCCAGTCTTTAATACTTCTGAAGTTGCAATACCTTCAGGGAATTTTAAATTTTCTTTTACAATTAGGGCATTTCTAAGTGGAATAGTAAAAAGTACACCTAAAATGCCTCCTGCCATTGCTATTAATGTTGTTTCTGTATAGTTAAAATCATCCCAATACCCCATTAAGATTAAGGCCGGAATTGTAAAAATAACCCCAGCAGCTAGTGATTCACCGGCTGATGCAGCGGTTTGTACCAAGTTATTTTCCAAAATACTTGAATTTTTAAAGGCTCTTAATAAAGCCATTGAAATTACTGCTGCGGGTATTGAAGCAGAAACAGTCATGCCTGCAAAAAGCCCGAAATAGGCATTAGCGGCAGAAAGCACAATGGATAGAATAGCTCCAAGGGCAATAGCACGAAAGGTGAGCTCAGTCACTTTTTTATTAGAAGAGATATAAGGTTTATTTTCAGGTTTCATTATCTTTTATTTGTTAAGTAGCTAAAAATAGGTTTTATTC
>JBCDJE010000853.1:0-1952 GCA_038748185.1 Bacteroidota bacterium | reverse complement strand
TTTAATGCTTCTATTTCCTTCATCAATTTCTCTGCTGCCTCTGTTTTAATAGCAAAGCCCTGAATATCGCCTTTCCTTTGCAGTT
Organism: Bacteroidota bacterium; assembly: GCA_038748185.1. Taxonomy (GTDB): domain Bacteria; phylum Bacteroidota; class Bacteroidia; order Cytophagales; family Flammeovirgaceae; genus Chondrinema. The sequence goes on along the minus strand of JBCDJE010000853.1, from coordinate 1,867 downwards.
CGGTAGCTTCTTCCATGAGTTTCATGTACTGCTTATTAAGTTTTTTAGTATTATCTTTTTTTCCAAAAATCCCAAACATAATTATTAGTTTTAATAAGTAATTCTCCTATTAACCCGATGTATTCAATTACTGTTTGAAATATTTATAAGACAATTTTATTGAATATTTTACATCCGTAAATCCCTTACGGTGAGCGCGTGTAAGTTTGTATTACAAATTATCAGTTTTATACAAACTTTGTTTATGTCAATCACTCAACCAGAAATTATTTATCATTCTTTATGCAACTCTTTGGGTGTTACACTGGCTGAAGAAATCTTACCAAAAGAAATTCCTTTAATCCCTTGTTTACTTTTTGCAATGTATGTGTTTATTATGTTGCCTCTAAGCCTTTTCCCAAGTAAAGAAACACCAGAAATAAACAAAGAAGACGAGTTTTTAAAATCTCTTATTGAAAATAGCCAATTTGAAAAATTAGATGACGAAACAGAAACCAGTACTAAAAAATATAAAAATAAATCGGCACTATATGATGCTTACATTACTATTATTAGAAAAAAGAAATTAATTAAAAAGAAAAGAGGAACACTTTGGTAAAACTATGGAGCTATAACTCCTGAACCAATCAATTCATCACCATCGTACCAAGCTGCAAACTGCCCTGGTGTTATGCCTTTTTGCTTATTTTTAAATATAATATACATACCATCTTCTTCCATAAAAATAGTAGCTTGCTCAAGATTTTGTCGATAGCGGATTCTAATTAAGTAAGCTCTTTTTTCATTCGTTTGCATTCTTAAGTCTTCTCTTACCCAATGTATATCTTCCTTTTTTATATATAGTCCACTTCTATACAATCCAGGATGATCACTCCCTTGCCCAGTATAGATAATATTTTTTTCTACATCGGTTGCTAAGACAAAAAGAGGTAAAGGTGTACCTCCTACGTGCATACCTTTTCGTTGGCCAATGGTAAAAAAATGTGCTCCTTGATGTTGACCAACTTCAATACCATTGTCTTTATTAAAATGATAGGCATTAGATAACATTTTGAGATGATGTTTCGAAGTAGTTTCTTGAAAATCATCAACTGTATTTATTTGTTTTTGGAGAACTTTATCATCTCTATCAATTTCAATAATTTTTCCACTTTTGGGTTTGAGTTTTTGTTGTAAGAATTCAGGTAATCGCACTTTTCCCACAAAGCATAACCCTTGGGAATCTTTCTTTTCTGCTGTAATAAACCCTTGCTTTTTTGCAATTTCTCGTACCTCTTTTTTTGTAAGATTTCCTATCGGAAATACAGCCTTTGCCAATTGTTCTTGTTTTAACTGGCAAAGGAAATAGCTTTGGTCTTTATTTACATCAATTCCTGCAAGTAAACTGTAAACCTTATTACCATTTACTTCCTGTGTAAATTTTCTACAATAATGACCTGTCGCTACATAATCTGCCCCTATACTTATAGCTGTTTTTAGAAATACATCAAATTTTATTTCTCTATTACAGAGTACATCAGGATTAGGAGTTCTCCCTGCTTCGTATTCTTCAAACATATAATCTACAATTCGCTCCTTGTATTCCTTACTCATATCAACAGTTTGAAAAGGGATATTTAGCTTTTGGGCAACTAGGAGCGCGTCATTGCTATCTTCTAGCCAAGGGCATTCATCACTAATAGTTACTGAATCATCGTGCCAATTTTTCATAAATAATCCGATCACCTCATATCCTTCTTCTTTTAATATATAAGCTGCCACACTTGAGTCAACACCACCAGAGAGTCCTACAACAATTCTTTTCATGAGTCAAATTTATCCAGTAAATATAACTATATAGTCGATGAAATAATTCTTTAAAATAAAT
>JBCDJE010000852.1:0-1956 GCA_038748185.1 Bacteroidota bacterium | reverse complement strand
TTTTCCTGTCGCTCTAGGAGAAGATGGCTATCGCGTGGCGAGCATCGCCTTTTTTAAGATGCGAGTGCAACTGTCACGCTCCATTTCAGCATCTTTGAGCTTTTTCTTCAGTGCTGCTATTTCCCGCTGTTCATCGGTCAATTTTGGGTTACCTTTACCTGGAAAACTATTCTTACCATAAATACTTGATTCTCTGCGCCAATGGCTCAGTACAAAACTGGGTATTTCCAATTCCCTGCATATCTCAATAACACTGCCCCTGACATAGCGTAATTCCACATCTTTTTGCTTGAACTCTAATGTGTAATGCCTTTTTTCTCTTGACATATTAGAAGTTAATTTAAATGATAAATACGCTCTTATCCTTATGTCCATTTAAATATGGTAAGTTCATTATAAGATTGTTTGACTATTTGGACTGCTTTTCAGAAGTAGTCAAACATTTATTCATTTCACACCATATCATACTGTGCTGTCTACCATAAAAAAAGCCTTTAGATACGTTCTAAAGGCTTTTGATATGATAAGAGCAGAGGGTGAGGGATTCGAACCCCCGGTACCTCGCGGTACAACGGTTTTCAAGACCGCCGCGTTCGACCACTCCGCCAACCCTCTGTTTGTTAATGAAGTGGTTTTCAGGTTGCAAATATGCACGCTTAATTTTTTTTCTCAAAGAGAATCTTTGAATTTTTCTCTTTGGCAAGATCTAATGTTGCGTTAATTTCAAAGCCTATTAAGATGATGAGCGATAAAGCAAAAAGCCAAAACATAAAGCCAATCATCGCTCCAATTGAGCCGTATAGCCTATTATAAGTACCAAAGTGATCTATGTAGTAAGAAAATGCTCCGGAGACAAATACAGAAAGAATGGTGGCGATTCCGGTACCTGGTGAAAAAAACTTCCATCTTACAGGTATACGAGGACCATAATAGTAAATCATGGAAATACCTGAAAAGAACATAAGGGCAACTACAATGAAACGGAAAGTTTCTAGTAGGTAATATATAAAATTTTGATCCATGAAGCCTCTTCTTACTAATTCCTTTAAAATTACATTTCCCGCAATAAGTAGAAAAATAGCAATAATAAGTACCAATGCTAAGTAAAGTGTAAGCAATGTTGCCAACCATTTCTCTCTGAAGAAAGTCCGTTTTTTGGGAGCATGGTAAATGGTATTAAAAGTATCAATAAGGGAGGTCATACCACTTGTAGCTAAATAAAGGGCTGTAATAAAACCGAAAGAAAGTAATCCACCACGCTCTTTGCTAATAATATCATAAATAGTACCTTCAGCTTGTGCGTAAAAACTAGTAGGTAAAATACTTTCCATAAAACGCATTACTTCACCAACATCTAAATCAGGCACATAGGCGATAAGAGTGAAAAGAAAAATGATAGCAGGGAATACAGCCAATGTAAAGTTAAAGGCTACTGCATAAGCTCTTTGCTTTGTTTGGTTGTCTTGTAGTTTCGAAATAAAAATAATAATGACTTCATACAAGTTAGCACCAGCTCCTTTAAAGTATATACTTTTTAAGTAGGTGACTATTTGCAGAAAGTAAGGAGTCTTTCTAATATATTTTACAAATGGACTCATACATTGAAGTACGGATTCAGCAAATCAATGATTTCTGAAGGTACTCTACAAGGTTTTAATGTATCTTTTTTGATAAAAGCTAAAGTGGTTTCACCTGTATGAATGAGTTTTTGTTGCTCATTCAAGATTTTATACTGAAAGTGAATCTTTACCTTAGGTAATGAAGTGATAGTAGTTTTGAGGGTGATTAATTCGTCGTATTTTGCAGGGAGCATATATTTAGAACAGCTATTTAATACAGGCATCATTATACCAGATTCTTCAAGTTTTTTATAACTAAATCCTAAGCTCCGCATAGCCTCTACACGCCCAATCTCATAAAAAACAGGATAGTTGCCATAATAAACAAAACCCATTT
>JBCDJE010000851.1:0-1966 GCA_038748185.1 Bacteroidota bacterium | reverse complement strand
TTGGACACTTCTTGCAGTGCTGCCTCACCTCCCGTCTCATATAGTTCTTTTATCCTGTAATAACTATCTCGGGAATAACCAATGGTACGGCAGGCTTGGGAAACATTCCGTAATTGTGCCGCTAAGTTCAATAATCCTAACTTAGTTTTAATTAACTTGTCCCGGTGGGGACCACATTTGTAGTCATGGTGTATTTGAATTTGATTATAAAAAAGTTCGCACTTTAATTTAACCAAACTGTCAGATTTCGTCGTGACTACTTCATATAATGCCTCAATTTACATTTCAAGGTAACAAATCTATTTTTTACAAGTCGCTTTCAATTGGTTTCCTCAATTAAAGGAATAAATTATAAGTTCTACTTCACTTCAAATTTTAAAACTACTGGCATAAACGATCTTAATTTATATTGTTTCGCAATTGATACCTTGCTACCAACTCTCTAATAATCTACCTTTTTGGCTTTTTGTAAAGCGATATATAGTTTAGTCTTACTCTTTTTGTAGTCAAACTTAACACTGAGATACATTTTTTAAAGGTGAGGATAGCAACAGTTTTTAGAAAAATGATTTCTTTATGCCCTATTGTATTAAAAAACCATTATTATGTCTTTTACATTTCCTGCAAAATCAATCGTTGAGGAAGCGCATGCTAGAATAAAGCCCTATATACATAGAACACCTCTGCTTACTTGTAAGAGCATAGATAACATGTTAGGTTCAAGGGTATATTTTAAATGTGAAAATTTTCAGAAAATTGGTGCATTTAAAGCTAGGGGTGCAACTAATGCTATTTTCCAGCTAAGTGATGCAGTTGAAAGCGTAGCAACACATTCTTCAGGAAATCATGCGCAAGCTGTTGCTTATGCTGCCAATTTGAGAGGATTGAAAGCCTATATTGTAATGCCTCAAACAGCACCAAAAGTGAAAGTTAAAGCAGTAAAAGGTTATGGTGCTAAAGTTATTTTTTGTGAGCCAAACCAAACAGCAAGAGAAAATACTCTTAGTGAGGTTGTTGCAGATACTGGGGCAACATTTATCCATCCTTATGACAACAATGCAGTTATTTGTGGACAAGCAAGTGCTGCCAAAGAGCTCATTGAAGATACCGAACCATTAGATTATTTAGTTGTTCCGGTAGGTGGTGGTGGCTTATTAGCAGGTACGGCTCTTTCTGCTAAATATTTTTCACCTAGTACAAAAGTAATTGCCGGTGAGCCTGAAGGTGCTGACGATGCATATCAATCTTTAATTGCTGGTAAAATTTTACCAGCTAATAATCCTAAAACTATAGCTGATGGGCTATTGACTTCACTAGGTAAAAGGAATTTCCCTATTATTCAGACCTTGGTGGGAGGTATTATTACTGTGAGTGATACTGAAATAATTGCTGCAATGAGAATTATTTGGGAAAGAATGAAGATTATTATAGAACCTTCTTGTGCAGTACCACTAGCTGTACTAATTAAAGAGAAAAGTCAATATAAAGAATTAAAAATAGGTGTAATTCTTACTGGTGGGAATGTAGATTTAGATAAATTACCTTTTTGACAGTGCGATTGTACTAATTCGAAAAAGTAATATTGAAAAACCTATACCTTTTTACAGTATTGGAATGTAACCGAATATGTTAGCATCAATTTCCAAAGAAATAAAGAAAATCGGTTAAGAATGATTTTTCAAATTTACACCATAACTAAATAATTAGAGTATGTAAAGGAAAAATGTTAACTGATAGATTTAAGGTGAACATTATTTTCCAGAAGCTTTTGAGATGCTTCAATCCTTTCTATAGAAGATTGATTTATTTCTGTTAAATCATCTCTGATTTCTGCTAAACGAATTTTTGTAGCAAAGATACGACTCAAGATAAGTTCTTTCTCTATAGCTAATTCTTCAAGTCGCTTTTGGAATAAGTTAATTTTCTCTGTATAAATGTTGTCAGCATATTTTGAACTCATAGTATG
>JBCDJE010000850.1:0-1968 GCA_038748185.1 Bacteroidota bacterium | reverse complement strand
TTAAATATTTCAAAATATGAAAACCTGACAAATTAAAAGAGCATTTAATGTTAATAAAAAAATAAAGGACTGGCATGTATTCCGATTGTTCATTCGTATTAGAAAATTGACAATTTGCGAATGGACTTGCAACTAAAAAGTGGACTCTCCGACTTTTACACAAGTTGAACCTTCAGAGGTGCCCAGTAAATATGATACATATTCTTCTATCTCCATATATTAAAAATTCATGTTTTTGCTAACTTGCGTAACTCCTATTATGCTATCGATCAATTACTCGATGCTGCAATAGTTCATCTAAATATAGAAGTTGCCGGATATGACATTTACTATACACTTGATCAAACCGATCTTTCAGCAAACTCAACAAAGTATGAAGAAACTTTTAATGTTGCTTAAAGCAGGATTGTTTGATAAAAATGGATAAAATCACATAATTAAAGCTAAAATGAAAGTTAATTTCAATATTTTCTTACTATTATTTGTATTGGTTGCAGGAAATACTTCTGCTCAAAAATCACCAAACATTATTTACATTATATGTGATGATCTAGGCTACGGAGATGTTCAATTCTTAAATCCCAAAAGAGGGAAAATCTCCACACCTAATATCGACAAACTAGCCACACAGGGTATGACATTTACCGATGCACATGCTGGCTCATCAGTCTGTACGCCTACACGCTATGGAGTTCTGACCGGTCGCTATGCTTGGCGGACTCAGCTGCAAAGTGGTGTACTGCGCGGTGGGAGAGAGTTTGAACCATTAATCGACAAGGACCGCTTAACCGTTCCAGCTTTACTAAAAAAGGCTGGATACTCCACCGCTTGCATGGGTAAATGGCATCTCGGGTTTAAGTTTGAAGATGAGGATGGGAAAGAATTAGTACTACAAACAAATAAATACTCATCAGGAGCTCCTATAGGTGCAATAGTGCCCAATGGTCCTATTAACAGAGGTTTTGATACTTATTTTGGTTTTCATCATTCAGCCACAATGCGAACGGTTATCAAAAATGACCGAGTAATTGATGATATACCTACCATAGCAATGTTGGGGCTTCTTGGCGACAATGCATCCGAGTATATCGCAAATGTTTCAAAAAAAGGTAACCCTTTCTTCTTGTATCTAGCCCTCAACTCTCCTCACAGCCCTGTTGTTCCATCAGCAAAGTGGCAAGGAAAAAGTGGTATAGGTCCTTATGGTGATTTTGTAATGGAGACGGATCATACCATAGGTCGTGTGATGAAAGCACTTGAAGAGCATGGTATTACAGATAATACACTAGTATTTCTTACCAGTGATAATGGCTGTTCTTATCCTGTCGCAAAAGGTAAAAAGCTGGAAACAGTGTATGGACATTACGCCAGTGCTCAATTTCGTGGTTCAAAATCAGATATTTGGGAAGGAGGACATAGAGTACCTTTTATAGTAAGTTGGCCTGAGAAAGTTAGTCCAAATTCAAGAAATAATGCGCTCATATGTCTTACTAGTTTAATGGCGACCTGTGCAGAAATTACAGGACAAGCACTACCCAAAAATGCAGGTGAAGATTCTCAAAGTATACTTCCTTTACTATTGAGTAAAAAAAATGCTGATGAACATCAGGTAGTGGTGCATCATTCAATAGAAGGCAAGTTCTCTATAAGAAAAGGGGAATGGAAAATGAATTTATGCCCGGGTTCAGGAGGATGGACTTATCCTAAAGACACAGAAGCTAAAGAATTGTTCCTTCCTGAAATACAACTCTATAATATAGAAAAAGATGAAAGTGAGACAAATAATGTTTTTGAAAGCTACCCGGAAATAGTAAAAGAGCTCACAAATAATCTTGAAAAGATAGTTGATAAAGGTCATACCGTATTGGGGAAAACCTCTAAAAATGATGTTCATGTAGATATTTTTAAGAAAAACGAATGAATAAAATTTCAATATATTAAAATGAAACAAACATGAATTTTCATTAT
>JBCDJE010000849.1:0-1974 GCA_038748185.1 Bacteroidota bacterium | reverse complement strand
TGGTCTTTCCGGGATCTACTTTCGGTGGTACAGGTTCCCAAAACTCGGGGGCTACAGGTGGTAATTTCTTATCTTTATTTTGACCAAAAATTACCCCTGTACTAAGGGATAATTTTTGGACAAAATAAAGATAAGAAATTACCACCTGAAGCCACAGAGTTTTGGGAACCTGTACCACCTAAAGTAGATCCCGGAAAGACCAATGCCGATCCTCCATCAGATGCTATTGTATTATTTAATGGGAGTGATTTGAGCATGTGGGAAAATGTAAAAGATGGTAGTTTTCCAAAATGGAAAGTGGAAAATAACGCGATGATAGTTGAAAAGGGAACAGGTGCGATACAAACTAAACAAGGTTTTGGTGATGCACAATTACATATTGAATGGAAAGCTCCTGAAGAAATAGTTGGTGAAGGGCAAGGTAGGGGTAATAGTGGTATTTTTTTAATGGGTAAGTACGAGTTACAAGTACTTGATTCTTATGAAAGTAAAACTTACTCGAACGGGCAGGCTGGCAGTATTTATAAGCAATCTCCCCCACTTGTAAATGCAACAAGGGCACCAACTGAGTGGCAGACTTACGATATTATTTTTAAAGCACCTAAGTTTGATAAGAATGGTATGGTTGTAAGTTCGGCTACAATTACGGTATTGCACAATGGTGTACTTATACAAAATAATTTTACAATTAAGGGCCCAACCGAATATATTGGTATTCCACAGTATAAATCGCATCCTGAAAAGTTACCTTTGAGTTTACAAGATCATGGAAACCCAGTGAGTTTCAGAAATATTTGGATAAGAGAACTATAGTTAGCGATTCAATAGTCGATAGATCTTTACGCATGAAGTATATAAAATACACGGGTTAGATTGCTTTCTGTACTGTACAATTTTCTATTGGTATATTTAAAGCCTGCTTCTTTACTTATCATTTTTAATTCTTCATAAGTAGAAAGGTAGGCTTCAATTTTACCCCAATCAGTTTCGAATCTTATATAATTATCAGCCGATTTTTCTCCAATAAATTTCACTTCTTTATGAGGTGTTTCCAGAATGATTTTTCCACCCTCTTTTAATTGTAGTCTTAGCTTACTTAATGTCTCTTGTTGTTCAGGAAGAGATAGCTCAAGTATACCAGACCATATCCATAAAATGCAATCAGCCTTTTCGGGTAAAAAAAGTTGCTTTACATCATCATGAATAATTTGTATATTCTTATGCTCGGCAAACTTGTGTTTTAAAAAAGAAACTAAGTGAGCTACTCTTTCTACTCCGTATATTTTTTTACTGAAATTTTGTCTTATAAGTGCATCAATTGCTCTACCATAGCCGGAACCAATTTCCACGATAACTTCTGCATTGGCAACTTCAGGATAAATTTTTCGTATATCTATCCCATTCTTCAACCCAATGATTTCGGCAAATTCTTTAAAGCGTCCAACATCAATATTCTGATAGAACTCTAAGTTAGCGTCATTGATTTTTTTGCTTTTATCTATTTGAATTTGCTCGTGCTCTATCATATAAGTTTTCTTCAATTATAAATACTTATATAGGAAAACTAATGATACTAGAATCTATTACCTTCTCAAGATAAAAATATATGAATAAATGAGGTGCTAAGCTTAAAATTATCTTAATCAATTAAGGCTCTCTATTTTGTGCATCGATATTAGCAATGCTAATCATGTTAAAGACCTCTCTTACAGAACTACCCATCTGTAAAATATGTACGGGTTTATTCATACCTAGCATAATAGGTCCTATTGCTTCGGCACCACCCATTACTTGTAGCAGTTTATAAGCAATATTTGCTGCTGACAGGTTAGGGAAAATAAGAATATTAGGAGACTCATTCACCAAATCTGAGAAAGGATAACTTTCTTTTAAAGCTTCTTGATTAAAGGCAAAATTTGCCTGTATTTCTCCTTCAATAATTATGTTAGGTTTTTCTTTTTTTAGCATTTCAAC
>JBCDJE010000848.1:0-1989 GCA_038748185.1 Bacteroidota bacterium | reverse complement strand
CTGATTTTCTACTGTTTTTTTAGAAATGCCAAGCTGTTGAGCAATTTCTTCATAAGTCATGTCTTTTTCACGGCTTAGCTGAAATATCATTTTCCTTTTAGGGGAAAGAGCATTTATTGCCTCTTTAGAAATTTCATTTAACTCTTTAAAATGAATGTCATTTTCTGTAGAAAAATCATGGAGAACTCCTTTTGTAGTAATACTTTCAAGGTACTTTTTTTCACTAACTTTTTTTCGAATGACATTTAATACTTTGTTTTTCGCTACTGTAAAGATGTAACTATTAAAAGAATACTCAGGGTTAAGTTGGAGACGCTTTTCCCATAATTGAATAAATACTTCCTGAACGATTTCTTCCGCTTCTTCGTGGGATTTTAAAAACTTGTAAGCAAAGTGATAAAGTTTTTGAAAATATCTCATAAAAAGTATATCAAAAGCTTCCGTGCTGTTTTCTTTTATTCTTACAATGAGATCCTTATCAGTTTTCAATTTGTAGTTCTCCATTTCCTTCATTGCTGTTTAAACAAGCAATGTTAAAATCCTAATATCACTCAATGATCAAGTAGATATGAAGTTTTGATTAATTTATATTACACTAGATTTTTTCAATATACTTATATTTTAGTTTTCAAACAAAATATACATTTTAAAGAACTATGTTGATCTTTGTTATAAAGATTCCTATTGGAATAAGTATTGCTGTATTAGAAATAAATAATCACAAAACGCAAACATAAATTCCTAATAGCTTTAATCAAAGGGCTATTATAATTTCACTGCTATTCTAAAAGGATATTATAATTACAATAGTAGTACTACTTTGCAAGCAATATTTAAAGCTATAGATAGATACTGTTTCATAGTCTCTCTATCAGTTTTTTGGTGAAAAAACCTTGGACAAAGTGCTATCGCTACTTTATCATTTCAGTTAGGATAGCGAGAATTACCAAAACAAGGCATTCTATTTATACGGAGTATCACTCATCCCTTAAACATTTCACAGGATTGATATTGGCTGCTTTTACTGTTTGCAAACCAACGGTAATCCAAGCGATGAGTAAGGCAAGGATTCCTGTTCCTGCAAAATACCACCATGCTAAATCAATTCGATAAGCAAAACTTTCTAACCACCTTTGTGTAATGAGATAGCTAAGCGGTAAGGCTATGAGAATAGCTATTAGTACCATTTTGGTAAAATCACTTGAAAGAAGCTGAATAATACCAAAAACACTGGCACCTAATACCTTTCTAATACCAATTTCTTTTAATCTTCTTTCAGCAGAGAAACTTGCTAGACCAAAAAGTCCTAAGCAAGAAATAATTATTGCTAGCCCGGCAAAATATTGAGACAATCTAGTTACTCTTTGTTCTGAAATATATAATTTTTGATAATCCTCATCTAGAAATTTATAATCCATTGGTAGCCCTTGATTATATACTTTAAAAACTTTGTCGAGTGAGGCGAGCGTTGCTTGTTCTGTACCTTGTTCTATTTTAACCAAAATATTATTGGCTTCGGATGTTAAATAAAAGTAGCAAGGTTGAACACTTTTATAAAGCGACTCAAAGTGAAAGTCTTTAACAACACCAACTATTTCTTTTTCGCTTCCGAGTATGCTAATTGTTTTGCCTATAGGCTGAGAAAGCCCCATGTATTTAATAGCACTTTCATTAAAAATCACACTTGAGGTTTCTGAGTTTAAATTTTCTGAAAAAGATCTCCCTTCTTTCATTTCTATATCAAGCGTCTCAATCAAATCATAACCAATCCCAATATTACTAAAGTCTACCATTTGGTCAGGTCTTTTCCCTTCCCAATCAGCATGGTATATACCTCCATGTCGGCTAGTTAAATCTCCTTCCATATAAGATGCGTTGATAACACCAGATATCTTATTGATCTCTGCAATGAAAGTTGCTATCCTTTTCTTTGCATTGCCTTCTAAAGCAAATGTGATAACATGGTCTTTTTCAATTCCTAAATTTTTT
>JBCDJE010000847.1:0-2005 GCA_038748185.1 Bacteroidota bacterium | reverse complement strand
TTGCCTTAAATATAGTTACTGAACTAAAGCAGACTTACCTACAAATAGCTTACTAACTAAGGTAGAATCAGAAAAAATTGATTCGGGATTTGAAGTGCTGACTAAGTACCAATTATTTGATTCTTGGTATGCCTCAATTCCAACTGGTTCGTTTTTACCAGCTATATTAACTATGAGTTTATATTGTGGCTTTTTACCAGTTTTATTAAAACTATCATTAAAATTTCTACTTGAAGCTGAAGCAATATCGCGTACTAAATTAGCCACACTTGCTGAATCAGCTAATTCATCTTTGATCAACCAATTATTTCCATTCTTTACTAAGGAAAAACTTGTATCAGCCGGATATGTATAAGATAAAGAAATAATAGAATCTCTTTCTATATTGCTTAATTTATTATTTCTATAGTCATTTGCATTAGAAGGGAAAGAAGCGCCAAAGAAATCTTCACAAGCATATACTTCCGGTTCATCAGCTAAACGAACATAAGTTTGAAACTGCCTCGCCTGCATATTTTTAACACCAAACCTTCCAATTATGAGATCTAAGGTTTTATTTTCTCCTTCAAATACTTGTACTTGTGTGCCAGATGAATCTACCTGAAAGTCTGTCCATTTTTCTTCTTTTCTAGAAGCTACTCTTGAGGGTTTTAAACTGAGCAATTCTGTAAGTGCATTATTTACTTTACTGGCTTCAGCTTTTGCAAGCTGTTTTTCATTTTCATAAACTTCCCAAGTCACATTCGCTTTCTTTAGTTTAAAAGAAGTACCGGGTTTTACAATCTGTACTTGGGTAACGGCTGTTGTATCAATTTCAACAATATTAGCTTTAAAAGCTTTGCTCCTATTGGGCTTCCCAAAAAACTCGCGAACAGAGTAAACAGCAATGAGTGCTATTAATACTATAAAAAGTTGTGTATTTGATATATTTCTCAACATAACAAAAAATCAAAGTTTACTTTGTAGTAATTAATATTTTCCTTCCATCCATTCTTGCCTTTTGGCCGCATTCTTTCTTTTTCTATAAAATGCTAAGAACAACACTAGTAAAATAGGGAGTATTACATTGGCATACCTTATAAGTTCCCTACTGGTGTCTTCAACAGGTTCTAAAGGTCTTGCAGTTACGCCTTTAGTCCTTAACTCAATTAATCCGGTATCATCAGCTAGCCAATCTATGGCATTTACCGCAAAGTTAGCATTATCGGGATTTATTTGCTGTTGACCTCCGCCTTGATTGATAGCGAAAGACCCGTGGGATACCACTACCATTTTTGATGTTTTCTCTTCGGATAAACTTTCCTCTATAGCAACCGCTAAAGCTTGATTAGGATTCTGAAAATCTTGCTCATTCCATTCCTTCTCAAGGTCTATTAATGCAGGTGCAGGTACTAAGCCCGATTGTTCAGAGCTTAATAATAACTTAGTGAATTTTAATTTACTTGCATCTGCTTTTACTTCTATCGGGGCTGTTAAAGGCAATACAATTTGATCTAGTCCTTGTGTAATTGGATGGTCACCAAAATTACTAATCAGCGGAATTAAAGGAAGATTTACAGAAGCATTAATTACAAATTGCCCTAATTGTTGAGGCACTGTAACTGCCCCACAATTTACATCAACCACAAAGTTATCTTGTAATTCTATACCTTTAGTATTCAGCCAATCTTTAATACCAATGTTAGGCCTTGTACTCAACATTCTTGAATTAATATTTTCCTCTACATGTGCATATGCCAAGTACACAGCACCACCACTTTTCATATAATTATCAATTTGAGTAAAATGGCTTGGAGGAAAAGTATCTGTAGGATTAATAACAGCTAAAGCCTTAAAAGTAGTAGGAATTTCAGTAGTATCAGTAATGGTATGAGGTACTACATCATATAAAACCGATAATTCTTTAAGTACTTGGGCACTGGCATTTAAGTCAGGTTCTCCATTTCCTTGTAAAAAGCCAATAACAGGTTTATCGGCAATGGTTAACTTTTTAATGGAAGTGGTA
>JBCDJE010000846.1:0-2019 GCA_038748185.1 Bacteroidota bacterium | reverse complement strand
GACTTATTCTTAGTAAGTCCATTAATTCCAAAGCTCTTGTTTTTAGTTCGCTGCTGTTTTTTTGAGAAATTAAACCAGGCATACAAATATTTTCGAAAGCAGTGAATTCAGGCAATAAATTATGAAATTGAAATACAAATCCAATTTCCTGATTTCTAAACTTGGCTAAAGCGTTACCGCTGAGTGAGCTTACTAACTTATTGTTCATCCATAAGTTCCCTTCATCCGGTTTATCTAAGGTGCCTAATATATGTAATAATGTACTTTTACCCGCTCCTGAAGCACCAACAATCGATATTATTTCTCCTTTTTTTACATGTAGATCTATCCCTTTTAATACTTCTAAACTTCCGTATTGCTTCTTAATGTTTTCAGCTTTTAACATAGCTAATCGTATTGCCTTTTCTGGTGAGGTAACTGTAATTACTTTATTTAATAAAAGCTTGCAAGATAAAAATTATAGCCGATTATCGGTGTTTTTTACCTTTCTAGGAGTATTTTTTTTCAGAAGTTTACTATTGTAATAACGAAAACCTATTACCATTACATCATCTAACTGCTCATTATCTCCAACCCATTCTTCAAGAGAATTTCTTAATACACTTACTTGTTCTTTGCTACTACTTAGCATTGAGATTTTGAGCAGTAATTTTTTAAAGTTCGATATTTTAAATTTTTCTCCTTTACTATTAAATTGATTTGGATATCCATCAGAGAAAAGAAACAACGTAGTATCGGGAGTGATGCCAATATGTACATTTTCAAAGACAGGCTCTTCTTCTAGAAGGTTTATACCCGCTCCTGAAAAATTACCTCTTATAACATGAAGCTCATTATTTTGAACATAGTGCAAAGGTCTTCTAGCTCCTGAAAAAGTAAAAGTATTGGCTTTTTTGTTGATTCTACATATTGCTACGTCCATTCCATCCACTAGCTCTTTGCCTTGTGCTTGTTTTAAAGCAACACTTATTTTAGTATTAAGCTCTTTTAAGATAAGTGCAGGGTCATGAATATGCATAATATCAATAATTTCGGTCAGGTACTCAAAACCTATCATTGATAGAAATGCACCTGGTACACCATGTCCTGTACAATCAACTAGAATAATAAAAATATAATCTTCATATTCTTTTACCCAGTAGAAATCAGAACTTACTAGCTCTTTTGGTTGAAAAAATATAAATGATTGTGGTAAGCTTTCTTTCAGCTTTTCTTCAGAATACATAATAGCATGCTGAATCTTTCGTGCGTAAGCCAGACTGTTTTGTTGTTCTTGATGTGCTTTTAATAGCGCTTGGTTTTTTTCATCTATTTCTTTTAAAACTGTACTAAGTTTTTTACTCTGGCCACTTATTTTTTCATTTTGTTCTTCTATTTCTTTCGTTCTTTGTCTTACCTTAAATTCTAATCTTTGTTGGTTTCTTTTAAAGCTATTTACCCTATTTATATAATAAAAATAGGCACTAACAAATGTAAATATTATAGCAAAAAAAGTAAAAGCCCTACTCTGGTAGAACGGCTTTGTAATGGAAAAATGGTAAGTAAAGGGTTCTCCTGTTGAAAGCCCCGCTGCATTTATTACTTTTAGTTGTAATGCATATTTTCCTGGAGGTATATTTGGATAAATGGCCTCATTGATGGAAGATGGAGGAGT
Source organism: Bacteroidota bacterium (assembly GCA_038748185.1). Classification (GTDB taxonomy): domain Bacteria; phylum Bacteroidota; class Bacteroidia; order Cytophagales; family Flammeovirgaceae; genus Chondrinema. The sequence goes on along the minus strand of JBCDJE010000846.1, from coordinate 365 downwards.
CCAATCTCTATCTAGTCCTTCTAATTTCCATTGGTATTTAATATTCTCAGGCAATGTATAGCCAATGCTTGAAAATGAGAAAGCCATATGGTTGTTATCATTTGAAAGTGTAAGTGTACCGGATATTGGTAAACCACTGTAGTTATCTATTTTTTCGGCGTATTCGTTCCAATAAATATTTTTAAAAAATAATTGAATGTTATCTAGTTGTATATGTGGCAGTTCAGCAGTGTATACATCTTCTTTTGTGTTGATGGCTACTGCACCAGCTACTGTACCAAAAAATAAATTACCCAAATTGTCTTTAGTAATGGCACTATGGCACACTTCCATAGGTGTAAAGCCTTCTTGTTCACCATAGCTTT
>JBCDJE010000845.1:0-2025 GCA_038748185.1 Bacteroidota bacterium | reverse complement strand
TTTATTTAAAGCTTCAGATTTCGATTTTTTATCACTTAAAATATAGCTTTTTGTACTTTTTAAAGCTATTAATTATCTAAAAATGGCTCAAACAGAAGATAAAATATATTTAATTACAGGTGCAAATACAGGTATTGGCAAAGCAACGGCATTGGGGTTGGCAAAAACTCGAGGAATGGTCCTGTTACTATGCAGAAATGAAAGAAAGGGAGAAAAAGCAAAAGAAGAAATTGTAAGACTTACTGGTAATGAACAGGTTTACCTTTATATTATGGATTTAGCTTCTTTTAAATCAGTACGGAATACTGCCCAAGAAATGAAGAAGCGTTTTAATAAAATAGATGTTTTAGTAAATAATGCTGCAGCTTTTTATACCAGTTTTGCCCTTACTGATGATGGTTTTGAAAGACAATTTCAGGTGAATCATTTATCTGGTTTTTTGCTAACCCTACTTTTGCTAGATCATGTAAAAGCTGCTGATGATGGAAGGATTATCAATGTTTCTTCTAAAGGAAATTATAAAGGAGCTATTCATTTTGAAGACCTTAATTTGGAGAAAAATTATAATGGATTAAAAGCCTACAGACAGTCCAAGTTGGCAAATGTATTATTTACCTATGAACTTGCCAGAAGATTAAGCGATAGCAAAGTTACTGTTAATACGCTTCATCCGGGTGTTGTGGGTACGCAGATCGGTTATGCTAATAATCGTAGGTTACCCGCCTTGGTTTGGTGGTTAGGCAGACATTTTATGATTAATGATGAGCAAGGTGCTGAAACAACCTTGTACCTCGCATTAAGTGAAGAAATATCAGGTGTTACTGGGAAGTATTTTGATAAATGCAAACCAAAACGCTCTGCAGATAAGTCTTATGACCTTGCGCTTGCACAAAAACTTTGGGATATAAGCGAAGAGTATGTAGGCTTATAAAAAAGAGGCAATGCATCTAGGATACAAGTGCCTCCTGTTATTTGGTTTAATTGTTTCTCTAAATATTAACAAAAAAGATGCATTTTCACTCAATTCACTACTGGAAAATTTAAAAACTTGATCCAGTCAACAAAAATTGAGAATGCTCCCATTTGTTTATTGGCTATTAGTAATCCAACCTGTTTTATATCTTGGCTATCTAGCAGAGGTGCATCTTCAACTTTTTTACCTCTATAAACAGGAATAAAATCTTTAAAATAGAGTGTTATTGTTTGCCATTGCTCATTAATAGTTTCAAAATCAGCTTTATAATTTATACCATCCATCCCGGTTGATGTCTTAATTCTGAAGCTGTATGTTTTTCCATCACCCAATACCTTAAAAGTTACTGCACTATAACTATCTTTAATTTTTTTAGGTAATTGATGCGCCCTTACTGCAGAAAAACCACCATTATTAAGCAGAGAAATATTGCCCGAGAAACAAGCTAAACCGGATTTTATAAATTTAATATTTCCGGTAGATTTTCCTCCCATCACTTCATCATTAATGTTATACCAATTTTCTAATTGGCTTTCATCATTAAAATCAAAAATTACCTTCTCTTTCATTTCCATTATAAGCTCTGAAACTATTTTTGAGCCCTTCATGCTGCAAACTTTTCTTTCATCAATACCGAGGTTACTACAAAATATCCTTAGGTCGATATAGCTTTGCATAGTAAGCTATTATTTTAACATAAAATTATTTCATAGACTACTCTGCATACCAATTTAGCAGTCGTACTTCAATATCGCCATTCTTTTTATTCACCAATTGTTTAAACTGTTCAGTATCACTGAATTTACCACCACCACCTCTATAGTGAAAAGGATAAACAATTTTTGGTTTAAAATCTAATACAGCACTAGCAGCTTGTTCTATATCCATTGTATAAGGCAAGTTCATACAAACAAAAGCTATATCAATTCCTGTTAAACTTCGCATCTCAGTGATATCTTTAGTATATCCTGAAATATAAATCCTTTTACCATCAATGTTGAGTAAATATCCATTACCTCTCCCTTTAGGATGCCTTGATTCTGGTGTTTCAG
>JBCDJE010000844.1:0-2026 GCA_038748185.1 Bacteroidota bacterium | reverse complement strand
GAACGATCTGCTGCTTATATAGGTCTTGGAATTGCGCAGTCAGTTAGAAAGCCTGTAGTAATAATTTGTACTTCCGGAACTGCTGTTACCAACTATTTACCTGCAATTGTTGAAGCACATTATCAAGAGATACCGCTATTAGTACTCACTGCTGATCGACCCGATGAGTGGATAGACCAACAAGATGGGCAAGCTATTCGCCAGCGAGATGTTTTTGGTTCTTTCGTAAAAAAGCATTTCCATTTACCGGTTAGTTACCAGCACCCTGACGCAGTATGGCATGTAGAGAGAGTTGTTAATGAAGCGATTATAGCAACTCAAGAAATGCAACGGGGCCCTGTTCATTTAAATATCCCTATTAGAGAGCCTTTCTATCCAGATGCACCCGAGCAAATAGTATTTGGTAAGCCAAAAATTATCTATACTTTTTCAGCACAATTACAATTGGATAATGATACTTTACAAGACATTCAGAAAGCGCTTATACCTTATAAAAAAATAGCAATTCTTAAAGGACAAGATTTACCTGATTCTGAGCTTGATACGGTGTTAAGGAAATTGAAAATCCCTGTGTTTACGGATATCATTTCCAATGCTAGCCAATTACCCAATACTATAAAATATCATGATGCTTATTTGGGAATGGATTTTCCTGAAAAGTCATCACTTAAACCCGATTTACTTATTTCATTTGGTAAATCAATACTTTCAAAGCAGTTAAAACTGTTTTTAAGGAACAATCCTCAACTTAATCATTGGCATATTCAAGCGTATGGTGGTGTTGCAGATACTTTTCAATCTTTAGAAAGAATTATTCGTATAAATCCGCTCACTTTTTTTAATAAGCTATTCAATACCTTCAAACAAAAAGAAAATATCTCTTTCTTTAAAAATTGGCTAAGTGTTGATAAGAAAACAGCCAAGTTTAACAGTACATTTTTTTCGGAAGCACAATTTGGTGAGTTTGAAGCTGTAAAATTATTGTTAGAAACCATACCGGCAAATTCGGTATTGCACCTAGCGAATAGCATGTCGGTTCGGTATGCCAATTTTATGGGTTTAGCAAAAGATGTAACTGTATTTTCAAATAGAGGTACAAGTGGCATTGACGGCTGCCTGAGTACTGCTGTTGGGCATGCTTTAACAGATAATAGACTGCACTTCGTTATTACTGGTGATTTAGCTTTTTTTTATGACAGCAATGCTTTTTGGAATAAATATCATTTACCTAATTTACGCATATTATTATTGAATAATAAAGGAGGAGCAATTTTTAGAATGATTTCCGGTCCAGATAAAACAGCAGCTTTTGAAGATTTTTTTATTACTAGTCAGCAAAATACGGCTAAGGACATAGCCAGTTTACACCAATTAAAATATGTTGAAATTGCTGAAAGAGAGAGCTTTTTAAAACATATAATTGACTTTACTGATCCTACAGCCCAAAAACCTTGCATTATTGAAATAACTGAAAAACAAGAACATGCTAAAAAAATGATGATAAACTACAAACAGCATCTAAACAAAATGTTGCAAGAATCTTCTAGTGGCTTTTAGAAATCTTTATTTATTAGTTTTTTAAAATCTACTATTGAAAGTGCCTGCTTAAATGTAAGTGTATCTGAAGTAAGTTTTCTAGACTGATTTATCGGATAGTTAAATTAGACGCAAATATCACAAAAAGTTAGCTTATACAAGCTAACTTTTTAATTTTGCATTGTGTTGAAGGCCGCGTAGTACAATGGATAGTATGTGGGTTTCCGGAGCCTAAGATGCAGGTTCGATTCCTGCCGCGGCTACAAATATACAATTGGGATATATTTCAAATATATCCCAATTGTATCTCTTTTCCTGAAATACCTTATCATATTTTCTTTTGCTGTTGATCTTATCTATCTTGCTTTAACTACTTTTTCTAAATAGTAGCTAAGTCTTTTTGCGAAGATTATTTTCAGCTTATCGGAATCTTAATTGTATTTCGAATCAGGCTTTGCCATTTTTATATAGGCATAAATTAGAATAAAAG
>JBCDJE010000843.1:0-2036 GCA_038748185.1 Bacteroidota bacterium | reverse complement strand
TTAAATGTCTTTTCAAGTAAAATCATATAGAACCTAACTTTTTTATTAGATAATAAACTTTTAGCATTTTATAAATTCAGCAGCTATCAACTTTACGTTACGAAATAACGAAAGGTCAAATAAGTAGTAAATTAAAAATGATTGCCATGCAGCAACTTAGTTTTAATGAAGCCGGTGATGGTTACCCAGTAGTTTTGCTTCATGGTTTTTGTGAAAGTAAAAAGTTATGGGACGTTTTTATGGCGATCCTTTCGGTTAAATTCAGGGTGATAGCTATTGACCTTCCGGGTTTTGGTGAAAGCCCCAAAATACCTCAAGAAAAAGTAAGTTTAGAAGAATTCTCACTAAAGGTATTAGGAACCTTGCAAACTTTAAAAATTAAAGAATGTATTATGATAGGGCATTCATTAGGAGGTTATGTTGCTTTATCATTTGCCGAGAATTATCCTAATATGTTACAAGGCTTAGGCCTATTTCATTCAACTAGTTTTGAAGATAGTGCAGAAAAGAAAGCTAATAGAGATAAAGCCGTAGCATTTGTAGAAAAATATGGTACAGAAAAATTTGTCTCAAATTTATTTCCAAACCTTTTCTCACTCCACAATACTAAAAAACTTAGTAAGCAGATTGCCTATTTCGTAAAGGATGCTGCCCAAACCCCGATTGATGTTGTGGTTTCAACTACGAAAGCAATGAAAACCCGTCCAGACCGTCAATCTGTTCTTAAACAATCTGATTGTCCTGTATTATTTATTATTGGGAAAGATGATGCTTCAATTCCTTTAATGCAAAGCTTAACCGAAAGTAGCTTACCTGCTGAAAGCTTGGTGTTTATTCTTGAAAATGTAGGACATATGGGTATGATTGAAGCCAGTGATAAATGTATTACTGTTGTAGAACAATTTATAGATTATTGTTTAAAAAAACTTGAGAAAAAATAGTTTATTCATGGAATTACTAAAAGAAATGTGTCAGGTTCATGCTCCTTCTGGTAATGAAGGGCAAATGAAATCTTTCATATTAAATTATATAAAAGCAAATGTATCATCTTGGAAAGTAAAGCCTGAAATTATACAAGGTAAAGACTTTCAAGATTGTCTGATATTGGTATTTGGTAAACCAAGGACAGCAATTTTTGCTCATATGGATTCTATCGGCTTTACAGTAAAATATGGAACTGAGCTTGTTAAAATAGGTGGTCCACGAATTAAGCATAATTATTTGCTTTGCGGAGCGGATAGCAAAGGGGAAATTGAATGTGAAATGAGTGTGCCTGAAGGTAGTAAAAAAGCTTTTTATAAATATGAAAGAGATATTGAAAGAGGTACAGAACTGATTTTCAAGTGTGACTTTAGGACTAGTGATGAGTTTATTCAGTCTTGTTACTTAGATAATCGGTTGGGGTGTTATAATGCTTTAAAAGTAGCAGAAACGCTCGAAAATGGTATTATTTGCTTTTCGTGTTATGAAGAAACCGGTGGTGGTAGTGTAGGTTACTTAGGTAAATACATTTATGAAAACTATGGCGTTAGACAAGCATTGATTTCAGATATTACCTGGATAACAGATGGTATAAAACACGGAAAAGGTGTAGTAATCTCCATGCGTGATAGTGGGATACCAAGAAGATCTTATCTTAATAGAATTATTACTCTTGCAAAAGAATCAGCTATTCCTTTTCAATTAGAAGTAGAAGATGCCGGTGGTAGTGATGGCAACCAGTTACAAAAATCCCCCTACCCTTTTGATTGGTGCTTTATTGGTGCTGCTGAGGATAATGTACATACTCCTGATGAGAAGGTACATAAAAAAGATATTGGTGCTATGCTTAATATGTATAAATACCTCATAGCAGCGCTATAATAGTGTTCTTTTGCATTTATTAGTGTTCCTTTTAAATTGTAAACACTTTAAAATTAGCATAAATCAATTTTATACGTATAAATTTGCATAGAAACGAAGATACGTTAATTGTGTTTATTATCATTTAACTACCAATTGAATCTGAAACTATGCAACTATCTATGCTACAAAGC
>JBCDJE010000842.1:0-2040 GCA_038748185.1 Bacteroidota bacterium | reverse complement strand
TGCTTCTGAGGGTTAAGGTATATACATAGAAACCTCCAAAATTTTTCATTAAGAAAGTACGCCTTATCAATTTTTATCAAAAAAATATACAGTAAATCTGCACCACAAAATAAAGCAGCACCAAAATCGTCATATCCATCAACTTGCTCTAAACCAAAATTCTGTATTACATCTTTATATTTGGATTTGAGTAGTTTTATTGAATCGAACATGAGCAACGATGTTGAATATGCCCTTCCATATTCAATTGCATCATAAATATTACACTCAATTCCGTATTTTGCTATGTAAATGGCGGTGATATTCAGTCTTTGTATATCTTTTTTTAGACTTTCTTCCCCATCTAAAAAAACATAACTTTCATAAGTTGTATAAATTTTTTCACTTACAGAATCAGCTTCAAATTCTATAAGAATATCAATAGAGTTGAACTCAAAGCTAATGCGATGATTAGGAAGGATACAACCTCCATTAAGGCTATTCTCATAAAATAGCTGATATGTAGTAATACCTAAGTTCATTTATATAAAGCAAGCAGCACACCCTTCTCCACCTGCTTCTGCCAAAATATCAAGTAGATAGGGAGATTGGACCTTTGCTTTTTTACGCTGAGTACGAATAAAGTGTTCTCTTTTAATTTGCGTTCTACGTTCAGGACGTGCTAATTCATCTAGGGTCTCTCCATGCTGCCAAGTATAACCTTCTTTCTCATAAACGGTGGCTTCTTTGTAAAGCTCAGGGTGATTTTCATATAACCAAACCCATTCTATTTTTTGTTGGAAGAAACAGAAAAAACAGCCAGAGCGACTACGAGAATAATAGCCCGTTTTTGTTTCACCTTCTATTTCTACTTCGTAGGCTCTTTTTTCATAGTAAGCGGGAACACCTACACCACTTTCTCTTAAAATGCGGAAGATGTCATCAATGACTAAGACATCTTCATTATCTGTTAATGGAAAAAAATCGACTTGGGAAAGCGGATAATCAGTCGTTTTAAGAAAATCAAGCACTACTTTATTAAAAGTAGCAGTTCCCAAATCTAAAAGAATATTTAATTTGTTGACTTGTCTAAAATGAGGAGATAAAGGTGTATTTAAAACTTCTTCGATTCGTTCCTTTTTTCCACCTGAAATACTATACGCTTTATAAGCATTTAGTAAAAATGGGATATTAGTATTTTTTAGTACTTTGGTAATAACATCTTCACTCCAAATATTCTTTCTGAAGGGGAATATGGACTGAATATTAGACTTTTTTGAGATGTAGCCTTCTCTATCTTCATCCCCTCTAATACCCACATAAGAAATAATAGAATCATTAGCCGCTATATATTTCTCAAAAGGCTCTAACTTTAAACGTTTGGTACACCAACGAGAAATATTAGAAGGCAAGTAGCCTCCATAAATACTTAGAAAATGATCGAAAGGTGTGGGTTCAGGTGTGCCTTCTGCTGCTTTTAAACGCAATACTTTTTTTCCAAGCAAGGATTCTAATTTGTCAATCAGCTCGTAGGTCTCATCTAGCTCTTTACCCGTATCACAAGTATAGTATTCCATATCCAAATTAGGGTACTTTTCATGCAGATAGATGGCTAGAGCAGCACTATCTTTCCCCCCTGATATACCTAAAACGTGTTTAACTTTTGTCATCCTTGATTACTTCTCTAAGCAAGCGAATAAGAACAGCTTGTTTACTAGATTCGTTATTAGTATTTTGTAATAAAGAACGTACATCCTGCTCTAGCTTTTCAACTTGCTTCTGTTGACTTTTTGATAAGATAATATTTTTCCTCGTAATATTGTCACCAAAGCCTGTAATTTCTATTTTTAGGGCTTCTTCTGTGACATCATCATATTCCAATACACTCAATTCTGTATAATTATCTAACTCTTTAAAAATGAGCATTAATCGCTCATTTAGTAAAGGTACTTCATTATCTTTAAATTTATCCAATTGCTTGCCCATCAAAGCTTGAACTAGACTATTGAGCCAAGCTTTTCTATCATCTAATTTGGATTGGATTCGACTGTAAAAGGTCTT
>JBCDJE010000841.1:0-2052 GCA_038748185.1 Bacteroidota bacterium | reverse complement strand
CCTACTGGTTTTGAGTCTTCCGGGCAAGAGATATGGCTCGATTATATAAAACCTTTTATAAGCAGTTACATAAGTGATACTTACGGCACTGTAGTAGGTGTTGTGAATCCTGATGCGCCTTACAAAGTAGTAATAGAGGCTCATGCAGATGAAATTTCTTGGTTTGTTAATTACATCTCATCTGATGGCTATCTATACGTGATTAGAAATGGTGGCTCAGACCATCAAATAGCCCCTTCTAAAAGGGTAAATATTCATACAAAAAATGGTGTTGTAAAAGGCATATTTGGTTGGCCTGCTATCCATGTGAGGGATAGAGCCAAGGAAGAGAGCCCTAGTTTAAAAAATATTTTTATCGATTGCGGCTGCTCAAGTAAAGAAGAAGTGGAAAAAAAGGGAATCCATGTTGGCAGTGTGGTAACTTTTGAAGATGAACTCATGGAACTCAATGAGAAATACTATGTAGGTAGAGCCCTCGATAATCGGATTGGCGGATTTATTATCGCACGTGTACTAGAAAAACTTGCTGAGAATAATATACAGTTACCTTTTGGTTTGTATGTTGTAAATGCTGTTCAAGAAGAAATCGGTCTTCGAGGGGCTGAAATGATAGCGCGCAGAATAAAACCTGACGTAGCCATTATTACCGATGTGTGCCACGATACTTTTTCTCCTATGTACGATAAGAAAACTCAAGGAGAGCAAAAAGCTGGTAATGGACCTGTACTCACTTATGGCCCGGCAGTACAAAATAATTTACTAGATATGCTTATTGAAGTTGCTCAAAGCAAGGAAATTCCTTTCCAAAGATCGGCAGCTTCCAGAATGACCGGCACAGATACTGATGCTTTTGCTTACTCAGATAATGGTGTAGCCTCGGCGCTTGTTTCTACACCACTAAAATATATGCACACTACAGTAGAAACAGCCCATAAAGATGATATTGAAAATGTAATTAAGCTGATTTACGAATTCTTGATACAGCTAGATGCCAATACTGATTTCCGCTATATTAAGTAATGTAAGAAGCTTTATAATTTTATTACTTATTGGCTTAACATTATTTAATGAATTTTGAACCTAAAATTTAACTGACATAACTATGAAAAAAATCTTTTTCTCTTTTTTTGCATTGTTACTTATGAGTAGTGATAGCTTTATACCTTGGCAGGGTTTCACTCATTGTGAAGACCCTTCGGCAACATCACTATTTGCAGCGCTTACCGATTTTGAAGCCTTTAGAAATATCCATCCAATACCTTCTAAACAAAACTATTCAGTCGAAGGTAAAATGATTGAATTTAAAGCTAGTGATGGTAACACCGCTTCAGCTTATCTAGTATCTACTTCACAAACTTCCAACAAATACTTGTTCGTATTTCACGAGTGGTGGGGGCTTAACCAGCATATTAAACAAGAAAGTGACAATTGGGCAAAGAAACTTAAAAGTGTAAATATTATTGCGTTAGATCTTTACGATGGGAAAGTTGCTACCAACCGTAAAGATGCAGCAAACTATATGCAAAACACTGACGAAAATAGGGCAAAAGCCATTATTGAAGGAGCGTTAAATTTTGTAGGCAAAGATGCAGAAATAGCTACAATAGGTTGGTGTTTTGGAGGAGGTTGGTCTTTGCAAAGCAGCTTAATAGCTAAGAACCAAACAGTAGGGTGCATTATTTACTATGGTATGCCTGAAAAAGATGTAGCGAAACTCAAAACGCTCAATACTGATGTGCTAGGGATTTTTGCTAGCGAAGATAAATGGATTAATACTGATGTAGTAAATGAATTTGAAAAAAATATGAAGGCAGCAGGTAAAGATGTAACTATTAAAAGCTTTGAAGGGGCACATGGCTTTGCGAATCCTAGCAACCCAAAATATAACAAAGATGCTGCTAAAGAAGCGCAGCAATTAAGTACTGATTACTTACAGAAGAGATTTCAGCTTTCATAAATATACCTTGAAACATATAAAAGCATTTACCAGCTTCACAAGGTTAATATTATTTTTATTGTTTAGTATCTTCAAAGAAAAAATTAAGTATAAAT
>JBCDJE010000840.1:0-2056 GCA_038748185.1 Bacteroidota bacterium | reverse complement strand
TTATATAAAAGATATGTACTTATCACTTGATTCTTGAATACCATAATATGAATGATTAATTCTAGTAGATATTACAAGATCATTTTCATCGAAGGATCGGCAAGCAGTAGTAAGCTATAAGGGATTTTCTCATTTTTTTTTGTTGTCTGATGCTAACTTTTTCGGATTAAATATTTCCTGTAATTCCTATCATATTACGACAAATTCCTTGCATATTCTTGTAACGAGATTTCTGGTTTCCCCAATTCTTGCCAAGTATCTTCTGCGCTAAATTTTTCAGGATAGTTATTTAGGGCATCTGAAATACCTACACCATAAGCTATGTGAGGATGTAAAAATGCCAATAATTGAAAAATGTTTAAAGGTAATTGAATTATTCTTAGTGGTCTTAGTGTGTAGTTTTCAATAAAGATTTTTGCTGCTTCCTGTAATGTGTAGGCTTTTTGTCCTTGTATTATATAATCCGTATGCATATTAGAATAGCTATTGGCTTTTATAGCAGTAGCTACTTGTCGGGCATAGTCTTCTGCAGCTATCCAGTACATAGGGTATTTAGATTCTCCAAATAATATTATTTTATTACTGAATAATAATTTCTGGTCTAAGGTTTCCATAAAGGAAGACGGATAGAAAATAGTAATTGGAATCCCCGACTTTTTTAATTTTGCTAGTGCGGCTCTTTTTAGTTGTAGTACCCACCAGTTTGTTTTGTGATTTTGTAAGAGAGAAGAAAGATAAAAGATGCGTTGAATTCCTGAAAATTCAGCTATTTTAATTAAGTTATCAAGCCCTTCTCTTTCGGTATGAAATGATTGCTTTACAGATGATTGCATAACTGAAAGGTTGAGGTAGACTGCCTCGTGTCCAACTAATGCTCTTTCAATACTGTCTATATTTTTTAAATCGCCTTGAATAAATGCTACTTCTTTAGGTAATACTTTAGCCGCTTTTTCAGGGTTTCTCACTAAGGCCGATACTTGAAGTCCATGTTCAACCAAAGCTTTTGTTACGGGTAAACCAAGCATTCCGGTAGCACCTATTACTAAAATATTTTCTAGCATAATTTCACAAAACTCATATGCAAGCGATTGCTTACTCTGGTTGGTATTTTTTTTAAATGAATACTTTGGTATTATCCACCAATAGAAATAATAATAAAATCAAATTGGTGCTCGTTTCTGAACGGGTTAAAAGTCTTTTCAACATCCATTAAGTAACTGTAACGTACGCCAAGGTTGGCATCTAATAACCTCAATAATCGCATATCAAAAGTGAGTTCTGCTCCTAAAGATTTATAAGAACGCTGAGAGCCGGAAAAAGATAATTCAGATATATCGCCTTCTGTCAATAAATAAGGAAAATCACTAAAACGCCTTGCATTAGTAGTCACCCAGGCAATATCAAAAAAAGGATTGATTTTTATTCGTTGCAAAAAAGCTAAAGGACCCGCTACTGCTAAATCAGGGTAAACCAATGGAAAAGTATAATTGAATGAGAAACGGTTAATTTCATCGTGAGGTAGGCTTGCATAACCGCGTGGATAGACAAAATTGTCTCTAAACTGGTACGTCTCATCAATTCCTTCATTTTGGTAAGCACTACTTACATTAAAGCTATGTGTTCTGAAGAAACCAGGGAAAAATAAGTTGGCAGAAGCGGTGAAAACATCGCCTTTGTTTCTATTGGTTACAAAGGTTGATCTGTACCTAACATCAAATATTTGTGCAAACCTGGGTTGTATATGCTGCAGAGCAGTAATTCTTGATCTGGAAAACCTAAGTCTATACTCCATGGAATTGACAGGTCCATTTCTTTCAAAAAGATTTAAGGAATTTTCTCTATCAATTGCAGGTTGATCATAACTAACGTTTAAGTAATGATACATACCTGAAAGCCTTAGAGAGGACAAATAATTACCATGAGTGAGATTAAAAGTTAATGAAATGCCTATAGAATAATCATAAAAACACCAATCTATAGAAAAAGCGACAGTTTCACGAGAAAAAAATAGACAATCAATTCTCACAATAATATTAGCTAGAAAGCCAGACCTAAT
>JBCDJE010000839.1:0-2058 GCA_038748185.1 Bacteroidota bacterium | reverse complement strand
TGAAGTTATGATCTTTAAATTTTTTCTTCACCCATAAAGTGACTGGGTCGTTTACCGTAATAGCTTTGTATGAAATAAGAGTGAAGGCCACTAAAAGTAGCAAAATAAAATAGATAGAAACCCTATTTTGTCCTCTTTCCAAGGCTAGAAATGCATTTAATAGGATAAGTGGTCCGGGAGTTTTACCATAAATGGTATTGTGGATATCCCTATCTTCAAAATCACCTACAATCACTATTTTATCTTTAGTCATCGCATTAATGAATGGTGCAGGTGCTTTTACCATCTCATTAATATATTGGTAGTTGTATAGCTCACGTTTAAAAATATCATATTGATCTACAGGGTAATCTAAGATGAAAGACTTGAAAATACTTTTGCCGTCTAGCTTATCATAAAAGAAACTTTTTTCATATTTAACATTATGTATTTTCTCATACATAAGTAAAGGAGTAGTTTTTAAAGAATCACCCTGGATAAGGTGATACTTCAATACCAAATCTCTTTCTTCATCATCAACAATCATATCAGAAAGACCTAGTGGTGCTTTCACAATAGGATAAACAGGTTTACCTTTTGCATCTTTATGGTAAGAAACTACGCAGTTTTTTACTTTCATCAACTCCGCTTCCAACAAAGAATCATCTGGCGAAGGATCGAGAAAGTTAACATCTATCAATAAAAATTCGTGGTTATCGGGTTGTTGGTTCATTGCTTGTAATAATTTAGCAATGGAAGCCCTATTTGTAATTGCTTGGTTGCCTAAAACAAAATCTCCCGTAGAATCGGTTTTTGGGATTAGTTTTTTGTCCCAACTTACATTGATTAGGAGCAATCGATCTGTATTGGGTCTTTCTTTTTTACCAAGTAATTTATTTTTTACGGCAGCAGTGAGTTGAATAAGAATAATTTCGTCGTCGAGTGTAAAGGCAATGGATAGGTAGAAAAGTGTGACAACGATCAGGAAAATACCGTGCGCAGTTGCCAAGCCTAAACTAACGAGTGTTTTCCGTTTTTTTTGAATAGAGGATGCCAAAAAATCTTGCTTGTGCCGCTTAATAAATAAAAAAATAACGGCAACTATGTAGAATAGTTGCCGCTAAGTTACCTTTATCCTTTTGTAATCAGCTCTTTTGTACTGAGCCAATCAAAAAATATCGTTTTGTTAATAGGACCGTGCACATCAAGCACAAACTTGTATAGCTCATCCATCAGTTCTCTACCTTTCATTACATTATTATTTTCCAGAAAGGTTGCAACAGATTTTAATTCTACATTCAGTGTATTCTCATCTACAAAAACCGGATGAAAAGTTACCAATTCTTTAGCGTCTTTATTGTTGCTGTTGAAGTAAAACAGTTTAACAGGATAAGACTTTTCAGGGTCAACAATTACGCCTTTTGTTTTATATAGTTGATTCTTGTCAAGAATTATTTCGTTGCCTTGGTTGGCAACTATTTTATTAACCGGACGAGAACCTGTTTCATAGCGGTAAATGAAAGACCAACCGTTTTCGAGTGGATATACACCTGGGTCAGGTTTTACTTTTAAAGCATCCCCAATAATTACATATTTTTCTTCCCCGAAAAAAGTTTTAAAATCTTGGATATTGCTAGGGTTTCCTCCTCGCGTACTAAGCTGTATATTAGAACTTAAAGGCAAGACAACATCTTGCACAAAGCTGATAAATTCGCCTTCGTCACTTTTTTTACTTTCTTTTCCATCTATTACCATGCGCTTTCCTTCCATAGTCATTACCACGGCTTTGGCATCTTGGGTAATGAATCGAAGTTCATCAGCACTTTTTAACTGATCGCCAACGGCAATTTTTTTATTAGTTCCTTTTACTTCAATATCTCCTTTTACATGTGCAACAAAATAATCTTGTGCTGTTGCTAAAGAGATAGTGAACAAGAATAGAATAAATGCATAAATGCGTTTCATAGTTGATAAGTTTTAATGCTACTTAATGTAGTTTAAGTAAGTAGTTAATTTTTTAGATTCAATTTAATTGTAGTGTAAGCTAGTTAGTCTAAAGAATATACTACAAATATACAG
>JBCDJE010000838.1:0-2063 GCA_038748185.1 Bacteroidota bacterium | reverse complement strand
GTTTGGGAGGTGCTGGCGAGCGGAGGGCGCGGGCGTCGCGGCAATCGAAATTTTGAAACAGCACTTGAGCATCAAAAAGAAGCCTTAAAATATGATAAACAATTTTCAGAGGCATATTACGATTTGGGAATTATTTATTATAGTATTTCGGATTATTCGAAAGCGATAAAAAATACTTTAAAAGCTATAGAAGGAGGTTATAGAAAATCCAAAGTTTATTACATTCTTGGGCTAGCTTATGAAAAAAAGAAGAACTGGGTGCACGCTTCAAATGCATTTAAAAATACCATAGCTATTGAAGATGGATTTATAAATGCCTATTTACCTTTTGTGAATTGCCTCGTTAAGGAAAAGAAATATAAGCAAGGTATTGATCTTTTAAATACCTATGCAGACATATTTCCTCTATCCATAGATGCCGACTTCTTTTATCTATCGGGCATTTGCCATTTAGGAATGGAGGAAACAAACCAAGCAGAAGATTTTTTTAAGCAATGTATATCAGAAGATATGGAATGCAGTTTAGCATATTATGGGTTATCAATATGTTCAGTATTAAAGGGAGACCTTAGTAATGCCCTCATTTTGATGGAAAAAGCTTTTAAAAAGGGAAATATACATTGGGAAAATATTAAGAATGATGGGTTTATCGCCTCTATAAAATCTGAAAAGAAATTTAAAGAACTTGTTAATAAATACTTGAAATAAGATATGTATTTCGCCTATTGAAATTATTTGGATAGATCATACATAGTTTTGATGGAACGAAATTCCTTAAGAACTATCAATATATGAATAAGAATATATTCATGTACGCTAACAAAATCTAAGATAAAATTATCATCAAATACAATGAATTGAATTATTAAATTTTACTTAAAACTGGAACTTATGAAAATTCAAAATACCTTGGCAAGGTGGATTACTATCGCCTTACTCGTAACAAGTTGTTTTAATGAAGTAGATGTTAACCCTGAAAATGAACCCTACTCTGATCCAAATGATTTTAATACAAGTGAAGTTTCTTCAAATATACCTAGGATTGAAATTAGTCAAAATGGAAATTTAATGTCAGTATTTCTATCTATTACTGATCAAGATGGGGTTCCTCTAGAAAATTTTACTATTGGGAATTTAGTGGTAAAAAAAATTGTAGGAGGAGATAGTACAATAATCAATGAAGCAGAGTTGATCGAACTAGATAAAACAAGTGATGCTGATCCTATTGCTGCAGCAGTAACTATGGACTATTCCGGTAGTATGAATCGTAGAGACAGGCAAAATATGGAAACCGCCATGGAAACCTTTGTGAACTTAAAAGAAGAAAGAGACCTTGTAGAAGTTATTAAGTTTGGTTCGGGAGTTGAAACCGTTCAAGAATTTACGGCTGATACTACACTTTTATTAAGTGCTATAAGAAGTTTCCCCAATGTAGGAGGAAGTACAGCATTTTACAGTTCTTGCCAAGTAGGACTTGAAAGTGCTAATCAACTCGTTAACGTAATACCCACTATAATTGGCTTTACTGATGGAGGTGATAACAACTCTTGGATAAGTTTGACACAATTGATAGATTTAGCACAAGAATATCAAATACCAGTGTATACAGTAGGTTATGGTATAAACAGTGCCCCCCAAAACCTCGAATTCCTTGCTCAAGAGACAGGAGGGCGATTTTTTCTTTCCCCCGATAGAGAGGGTATTCAACAACTTTATGAAACTATAAGTGGCCAACTTAGAAAGTTATATTTAATTCAATGGCTTAATACACAACCGCCAGGTACTGTTGTAGTTATTCAAATTACAACTACCTACACAGCTGGCAATGGGACATTCACTGATGTGGCAGAAAAAGTATTTGTTATCAGGTAAAATTACAGGTATATAGTGTTTGAATGGAAGCATTGTCCTAGAAGTTGGATCAAGAATATTTTTAAATTTTGAGTATAAATTTAAAATCATTCTCTGATAAATATTGAGGCTTTCAGATATTTTAAAAATGGTCTTTAAGCTTGATTGATAACAGCTACAGCTATTTACTTACTTATGCCTATTACAAAGAT
>JBCDJE010000837.1:0-2066 GCA_038748185.1 Bacteroidota bacterium | reverse complement strand
TTTCTTATCATGCAAATTTTTCAGTTTTACCAAATGGGTAAACTTGTTTTGAGCACCATAAATAGCTATTACAAATCCGTAATAGCCATCTAAAAAACCTAGCCTAAGAAAATAATCAATGATAAACTTGAAAAAAGGTTTAAAAATAATTTTGATCAAGTTTACATTTTTCCCTTTTTCAAAAGCTGCTTTAGCTCCTATATTGGTAAAAAGATGACTTTGAAGCGTATGTTGATCTATATCGTGATAAGTGTAGTGCAATAAATCCCCCTTTAACCAACCTTTCTTACTACCACTTTCCATTTGAAAAGTGTCGTGAGGGTTTAATCCGCCCCATCTCCCTTTTCTTCTATCCCATAATCTAAGTTTTCTATCAGGATACCAACCTCCATGCTTTATCCATTTACCACAATAGGAAGAAAGTCTGTTAAAATAGTAACCATCATAGCTAAAGTCTTTTTTTACTTTTAAGATAGATTTTTTGAGCGTCTCAGAAAGTGCTTCATCGGCATCTAGAGATAGTATATGTGAGTAAGAAGCTTGAGAAACTGCGAAGTTTTTCTGTTCTATGTGTCCTTCAAACTTATGTTTAATAAATTTTGCTCCGTGATGTAAAGAAATTTCTTCTGTTTTGTCAGTAGAAAAAGAATCGATTACTACGATTTCATCAGCTACTTCTTTTACTGAAGAAAGGCATCTATCAATGTTTTTTTCTTCATTAAGAGTAATTACAACTACTGAAAGTTTAACCATAATACTATGGGTGAGTAGATATAAGTATTTGTGCTATTTTAACAAGGATGAAAAAAGGTTTTCAATTCTATCAAGCGTATTATCAATAGAAAACCGCTCACTTACTGTTTCAAACCCATTATTTCTGAGCTTTTCTCTTAATGCACTATCTTGAAATAGCTGCTCAATTTTTTTGGCTAATTCCTTGCTATCTCTATCTTTGAATAGCAATCCATCTTCTCCATTTGTAATTAAGTCGGGATTGCCCGCAGCATTGGTGGCAATCACTGGTACTTTCATATACATAGCTTCTAAGAGGGATTGAGAAAGCCCTTCTATAATACTTGCGAGCACTTTAATATTAAAAATCTTATATAAGTGTAATGTTTCTTCTCCAGTAAGCACTCCTGTAAAAAAGAGGTCGTGTTTAATTGGATATTGTGCAATAATATCATCCCACTCGGGCTTTTTTTCTATCCCAGCAAAAATCATTTTTACCTTAAAAGGAAGATATTTTAGTGCTTCAATAATTTGTACTTGTTCTTTTAATCTAGAGACACAACCAATTACCTTATCATTACCATTTATTTTATATCTATTTCTGAAAATTTCAACCATTTTAGGGTTCATATTTTCATACTTCTCTTTTGGTGTGCCATTATGAATTACCACAATATGCTTTTCAGGAATACCGCATGAGATTAAGCTTTCTTTTACGCCATCACTAACAGCGATAACTTTATCTGTTCCTTTTACATAGACTAAGTTTTGTGCAAAACCACCTACACTTTTAGAGATTTGCCTTCTGGTATGTATAACTTTAACTGGCAGCCTATAGAACCATTTTGCAAAAACGCTTGTATAGCGATCAAAAGTAGATTGCGCATTGATAATTTGTATTTCTTCAGATTTTACCAACTGCCTTATCTGATACATATTATCAGTATCGAATCTACCATTAAAGGTCATAGGTACTCTAATTACACCTGTATCTTCTAGTAATTCAAATAAAAGACTTTCTTCTCTTAAACCTACAAAAACCCTATGTCCTCTTCTTGCCAAGCCTTTAGCTAAATAAGAAATTGAATTAGTTGAGCCAGCTATATCTCCTTGATGTGTTAATATAAGTATATTCATTAGCAGAAAAAATTCCAGCAAATCTAATGGCTAATTTCGAAAGCAAATACCCCCCCTTTTTTAAAAAAGGTTTTTTCTTGTCGCAAGTGGACTTGTTTAACTGCGAAATCGTTTTCAAAACTATTTAAATGATATTTAGAAGCGCATTTTTCGGGGAATTTTTCCACAGATAAAAGTGTAACTGGATATATAATTTT
>JBCDJE010000836.1:0-2068 GCA_038748185.1 Bacteroidota bacterium | reverse complement strand
TTCTATTCTGTTTTTCTTGTATCTCTCCACAAAAAGAAAATATAGAAAAGCCTGTAAAAGAAATTGCTAAAACTATTGTAAAAACTGAAGAAGCACCTCTGCCAATCGGACCTTATAACCAAGGTATTGTTGTTGGGAATACGCTTTATACTGCCGGACAAATTGCTATTAATCCTGAAAATGGTGAGTTGGTAATAGAAACAATTGAAACAGAAGCCAAACAAGTATTAGACAATTTGAAAGCTGTAATTGAAGCAGCTGGCTTTGAAATGAATCATGTTGTTAAAACCAACATTTATATGACAAACTTGGAGGATTTTTCTAAAGTAAATGAAATATACGGCAGTTATTTTAAAGAAGAAGCACCAACAAGAGTGACATTAGAAGTAGCTGGGATTCCTAAAAATGCGCACTTAGAAATAGCTATGGTAGCCGTTAAGTAATGATGAAATACTAGGATAAGCTTATTGAGGTTTTTGGATTTGCTTATTTGGAAATATAATCTAAATATTTTTTTATGCATCAAATAAATAATCGCATCTCAAAGCATAATCATTCAAAAATACTCTGTAAAAAGCCTTTTTCTTCTTTAAAAACAGGATTAAAGTTAAGGTGATCCAATATGTCGGTCATCTCATCTTGAGTGAGCTTCGCATATCGCTTGTTAGATAGTACTACAATAAATTTATCTGTAGCAAGCTGGATTTCATTGGGATAATTTTCATATTTTCTAGTTTTAGGATTTCTCAACCTTATCTTTGTTAACCAAGCATGATGATTCTTTACTGTTACAGAATCTTTAAGGCGTCTTTTTCTAGGGGTATATACATTTCGAAAAATTGTACTTGCTATTTCTTTGTCATAAATTCTGGTACTGTTAATTTCCCACTCTCCTTTCAATTTATCGTAAAAAACAAACTTCGATTTAAAGTGCTTTTCAAGTTTAATACCTGTGCTACCGGGTACTTCTATTAATTTTCTTAAGTGTGCAAAAGTAAATGTACTATTGACAGGTAAAGAATCAGGCAACATATACATTTGCTCCGTAATCATCTTATAGCTAAGCAGTCCTTTTTCTCGAACAATAGAGTTAGCAAATAAATCTATTTGCTCTTGGGAGCATTTTGCTGATTGTATTAAATAAAGATACCTACCTGTTAAATCTTGTAGTACTAAATATCTAAAAATTTTACCTTTTCTAGGTTCAATATTTACAGCAAATCCATTTAGCTTCGGCGTACTTTCAATTGCCCGTGGCAACATTTCTTCAAAATCATATTCCCTTGTTCCTATAATCTTTTCTGCAAAAGCTTTACTTACATCGGCGCCAAACTCATGATCTGGTTTTAAAGCAAATACATCTACGGTAAATCGCACACCAATGAGTTCATCTAAGTAAACAATTTCAGTAAAAGCGTCTGAGGCTTTAATTAAATTTGGTGGGTAGACACCCCGAGGCATATCAAAAAAATCAGTCCTCAGAGAAGTCTTTTTTATAATATTTATGCTATCGGGGTTTTGAATTAATTTTACATCTTCAACAGTATAGTTATCGCTATATGGTATATGCTTAATAAGCTCTTGTAATGCATAGCTAAATAATGTAGAAGATAATGTATCAGGTAAATATTTAGGAGAATGTTCTGCGACATAAGCAACTAAATGCTTGGCAAGTTGATTATAATTTACGATGTCGAGGTATAAAAAGCTGTAGGCGTCTTCAAATTCTATTCTATTAGCAATAGCCGATTCTAATGTAGAAAATGCTCCGGTTAAAATCATATACCATGTACCACTTTCCGGATCTTTTACTTGAGCTAAATATCCCCTTATACCCATTTCCTCTACTCTATTCAATGCAGCCCAACCAGCATCTAAACTTCTATATTTTTCAACAATGATGGCATAGGGTTTTTTCTCACTAAATTTTTCTTCTTTCGATTGGCAAGCCGACATCAACAAACAAAAAAGTGTAAGGCAAAACAGCTCAGTTAATTTCATTTCAAAAAATTTAAGCAAGTAATATTAATTTTAAATTGAATTCAGTAATTACACAGATGAAACAAGC
>JBCDJE010000835.1:0-2070 GCA_038748185.1 Bacteroidota bacterium | reverse complement strand
CTGGAAGGTGTATATAAAATGTTGTGCCCTTCTTTGGCTCGCTTTTTACAGAGATATTTCCTTTATGTTGTTGTATAATACCATAGGTAATTGATAGTCCTAAGCCAGAGCCTTTGCCCACTTCTTTTGTTGTAAAGAACGGTTCAAAAATATGATCCAATACATCTTTAGGCATTCCTTCGCCGTTATCTGCAAAGGCAATTTCTACCATTTCTTTTTTTGAATTATTTACATTTTGTGTACTTATGGTAATCTTGCCCTTTCCGTTTACAGCATAAATAGCATTGTCAAGTAAATTCATGAAAACCTGATTGAGCTGACCGGGATAACATTCAATATTTGGTATATCGTCTCCGAAATGCTTTGAAACTTCTACATTGTGTTTCATTTTATTTCCCAATAGCAACAGTGTATTATTAATGCCATTGTGTACACTGGCCTTCTTAATTGTATCTTCATTTAGCCTTGAAAAACTCCTTAAACCTGATACAATATTTTTTGTGCGATTGGCACCAATTTCAATCCCTTTGAGTAATTTCTCAACTTCATCTAAAAGGAAAGGTGCATCAAGTAGTTCTTTTTTTTGGTGAACTATGGTTAGCTTTTGTGAGATATTATCATTTGTAGGATTTAATTTGAAATAACTCTCTAATAGCTCCTTTATCTCTGCAAAATCTCTTTTTAATGGTTTTATGTTAGAAGATACAAAGTTAATGGGATTATTAATTTCGTGAGCAATACCAGCAGTAAGCTGTCCCAAAGAAGCCATTTTTTCCGAACGTACCATTGATTCCTGAGCCGCTTTAAGTTTTGAGTATGCCTCTTCTACAACTTCTTTTTGGGCCCTTACTTCTTTATTAGCGACTTTGAGTTTTTCAGACTGACTAATTATCTCAGTTTTTTGCGATTCAATTTCATGAGTTCGTTCTTTTACTTTGTCTTCCAGTTCTAAAGTGGTTTTAGATTGAAGTAATTCATTTTCTCTTAGTTGTAAGATTAATTTCTCTTGATAACTTTGTTTTTCGCGTTCATTCATTCTGATGCGATATCCTAAACCTACAGAAAAAGCTAAAATTTCTAATACTGCGCCTCCTTGAATAAAATAGGCAGAATTAGAGCCGGCGATGCCTATTTCTACTAATGCATTACTCCAACCTATTGCAGCTAATAAAACACCAAGGTATAAGGAAAATGTGCCCAAAATAAAATACCTGACTACAATACTGCCCTTTTTGTAAATTGAAATTAGGATAATGAAATTAAAGACACTTTCAATAAAATAAATACTTTCAGAGTTTTCGTAAGGAAATCCTGTAACTACATTAGAGCCAATAAGTAGAAATCCACTTAACATAAATAGAATCCGGATACCCATCCATATTACAATAATTCTATCCCATTTTGGTAAGACTTCTTTTGTTTGTAGGAATAATCTTAAAAATTGGAAATAAAATACTGTTACCAAGCAAGAAGCGGCAAAGCTTACATATACAGTTAACCATGGGAAGTTACTAAAGACAGGATCTTTATTAAAGTCGAAATAATTATAGAAGAGTATTGCTAATGAAAGCATGTACAGCGCATAAAATAGATAGGTTTTATCTTTTAAAGAGAGATAAATTGTAAGATTGTAAAGCAACATAATCCACAAAACTCCTTGAAAAAAGCCTTGAATAAGATTGCGCTCGTAAATGAAATTATGCCATTCATCTGGGCTTTTTAAAGCAATATTAAAATAATTATATAAGTTCTCAGCGGGGATCAGTCTTAAATATACAGTGATATTTTCCTCGCCAACGGGGACGAAAATCTTTACTTTATTACCTCTTTCATCTTTTACATCTCTTTCATTTACTCTAGTAAAGATTCCTGTTTTCTTTTGTATATAACCTCTGTCATTTTCTGCGTAGTATACGTCTATATCGGCGCCTGTACCTACTAGCATATACCAATCTGTATCTCTTTTTAGATTGTTTTTGATTTGTACTCTTGCCCAATAACAACCTGTCGTTTTTAATACTCTGTGGTAATCGTTTTTGAGTGGAATTTGCTGATAAGTAGCAAAATTTG
>JBCDJE010000834.1:0-2071 GCA_038748185.1 Bacteroidota bacterium | reverse complement strand
CTCAAGCAGCTTATTCATTTAATCATTATAGTAGGTCTTACTTTTTCTTGTAAACCTCAAAAAGAAAGAATCATATCGGAAAATAGCTCAAACTCAATATTAAATTTAAGAGATGAACCCATATTGATTGATTCTATCGACTCATTTTTAGTATATAAAATGAAAGAAATGCAGATTCCCGGCATATCTTTAGTGATTATCAATGATGGTGAGGTAGTTTATCATCTTACAAAAGGATTTGCAGATAAAGAGCAAAATAAACAGGTAACTAATACAACTTTATTTGAAGGAGCTTCAACATCCAAAAGTCTGTTTGCTTATTTAGTCATGTTTCTGGTAGAGGAAAAAAAGTTAGACTTAGATGTTCCGCTATACCAATATCTTGCCTCTGATCTTCGTGAAAATTATAATTATGATAAAAGGTATGAACAAATAACGGCCAGAATGGTACTTTCTCATACTACAGGATTTCCAAATTGGCGTGGTAAATCGGAACTTACTATTAATTTTGAACCGGGAACCAATTTTAGTTACTCAGGTGAAGGATATCAGTTTTTGGTAAAGGCATGTGAATCTATTCTTGACACAGATTATTTGGGATTAGAAAGTTATTTTCAAGAGAAAGTGGCAATTCCCTTAGGTCTTAAGCATACTAAGTTTGTGCAAGATAATTATACTATAAAAAATAAGGCTTTCCCCTATAACAATGGTGATAAGATGCAACAAAACCACTGGACCGCTGAAGAATTCAATGCTGCCTCTGCAGTGCATACTGAGGCACAAGAATTTTCTAAATGGCTTATAGCCCTTATGAATAAAGAAGGTCTCTCTAAAGAAAGTCATGAACAACTTTTTGAAGATCAAATTACAGTGGCAGATGCGCCAACTTTATTAACTGAAGAAGGGGCTATAGCTTGGACATTGGGCTTTGCTAAATACAATATTTCTGATTGGGTAGTTTATGGGCACGAAGGAAACAATGATGGGTTTAATGCCCTATTTTTAATGGATAGAGAAAAAAAATGGGCGATGGTTCAATTCAATAATGCAAACGAAGTCTATGATTTTGGTTTCGAGTTATTTAAATATATCAATAAATAATGATGATACCTGCTCACTCTACTATACAAAAAACTCAGACGTGCCACTTTTATAAATAGAAAAGGTTGATAACATGTTAAAAACAACTAAAAGTAGCACGTCTATGCCAGAAGATAGCAAAAGTGTATAGTAATAAGATGCATTTTTATTCTTTATCACCTGCTCCTAAATTTTTAATTTCATCTTCGGGCTTTAGTTCTTCGGGCTTCTTGCCTGAACGGCTAATGATGGTATTGCGAACCTCATTATGATTGATCTTATGTAACGCTTCCACATCATCTAAGCTAGTTATGCCTTCTTTTATATTTTCGTTAGTGAGTTCTACTGCCAAATCTCTACCTTTCATTAATACAAGAGATAATTGGCTGTCAGGAATGGGTTCACCATTAAAAAATACTTTTCTCCCATCGTAATCAATTTGAATGTAATCTTCATTGGTTCCTCCTAGCGCTGCTACATTCTTTGAGAACCTATCTTTAGTAGCTTCTAGTTTTAAAAAGCTTTCTAATCGCTTATTTTCCTTTAATTGTTGTAATGTCTTCTCAGCTTCTATAAAGTATCTTCTCGCCTGCCTGCCTTTTTCATTGTTTTCAACCATTGCCAACTCTTTGGCCATATTGAGGGTAAGGGCATACTCTGTTCTTTTAGAACCTCCTTTTTCTCGTTTGATAAATTTATCAAACGAGGTGTAATCTTGACCTTCTTCAAAACCATACCTCTTTATTCGGTTTCGAATCCAATTGGCAAACTCTTGTTTACTTCCTAAAAAGTTATGCAGTTCACGGGCATCTACCAGGTTTCCTTGATATATTTTTATCAGTTCCATATTCTAATAAACAGATAAATTTTGAAAACTAAAAGTAGAATAATAGGCTTGTAGGTGATTTAATGGATATGAAAATATGCTTGTATAAATATTTTGATTAACTTATTACTGATTTTTGTATAATCCTTAAAAGCTATGCTTGTG
>JBCDJE010000833.1:0-2079 GCA_038748185.1 Bacteroidota bacterium | reverse complement strand
ATTAACTAATTTGACTGCTAAGCTTGCCGAAAGTACTAAAACGCTAGAAATCTACCACAAGAAATATCTAATTACCGATAGACACATTTTTGAAGCAGCTCGCTTTCAAATTTTAAGAATTGTTACTTTAGGTATTTCAGGATTCGATTCACCTGTAATTGCTAGCTCTTTGGAAGATGCAGAAGTTTCTTTAGATGCTACTTACAAAGCTGTAAAAGCATACTTCCCTCTAATGGAAAAGCAAGAAACTCGATACGATTTAAAATTGGGAGAAGCTTTCGAAGGAGCACTTACCTACCTGAAAAATAATCAAGATTTTGACACCTTTGACAGATTGACTTTTGTAAAAGAGTATGCGAATCCTATCTTTTCATTATTATTGGATGCGCATCTGGCATTTGGCATAGAAACATGGTACGAGACCGATCGGCTCGATATTAAGCACTCATTAAATTACTATGCAAAAAATCTGTTTGATGAAAGCCTCATTAACCCATATTATTATACACAGCTTATAGAAGAGAAAAATACCAAAGAAGTATTGGAATTGGGAAAAGTGCTTTTCTTCGATCCCGCACTTTCAAACACCAATGAGCGTTCTTGTGCGTCTTGTCACCAACCGGCAAAGGGTTTTGCTGATGGATTACCGAAAAGTATTGCTACAGGTTTTGAAGGAACAGTAGAACGAAATTCACCAACCTTACTCAATGCAGTATATGCAGATAGGTATTTTTACGATCTTCGGGCAGAAGTTTTAGAGTTACAACTCGATCATGTAATCACCTCACACAAAGAATTTCAAACGAATTACCTCGATCTTTTTGATAAATTAGAAAAGAGTGAAGAATATGTGGCAATGTTTAAAAAAGCATTTCCAGAGTTAAAAGATGAGCCAATTAAGAAATCATCCATTGCTTTTTCTTTAGCAGCTTATGTACGCTCTTTATCTAGCCTTAAATCACCTTTCGATCAATACATGCGCGATGAAATAGCGGAGATCGATCCGGCAGTAAAAAATGGTTTTAATTTATTTATGGGCAAAGCTTCTTGTGGTACTTGTCATTTTGCCCCAGTATTTAATGGCAGTGTGCCTCCTTTGTATAAAGAAATGGAATCAGAAGTTTTGGGTGTGCCGAAAGAAAAAGAGATGGATACATTTGAACTCGACCCTGATTTTGGAAGATATTATGGGCTAAATAAGGAAAAGGCAGATATTTATAAACACTCTTTCAAAACGGTTACAGTAAGAAATGCTGAGTTAACAGCTCCATATATGCATAATGGTATTTATGAAACCCTTGAAGAAGTAGTTGACTTTTACAATAAAGGTGGTGGAGTAGGATTGGGAATTGAAGTGCCTAACCAAACGCTTCCTCCCGATCCACTTGATCTTACTAAGCAAGAGCAGAGTGATTTGGTAGCTTTCATGCATGCATTGACCGATACTACTGGTTTGACGAGTATTCCACAATCTTTACCAAAATTTCCTGAAGAAATGGGTATTAACAACCGGAAAATTGGAGGTGACTATTAAGTAATTAAGATAAATTATCCTCAGTTGAATTTAAATAGTGCATTTATATTTTTGAATATGTAAATGCACTATTTCACTATTTTTGAATGCTATTCATTAATAATTGAGTTTTAGCTAATAAACTTTTATCAATTTCTATCTTAAGTCGCGCTAGACCTTGGAGTGCATCAAAAAGGGATTTAACAGTTGGTAAATCAGAATCTAGCTCATAATCTATAGAATTCTTTTTCTTTGATGCTATATCTTCAACAAATGGTGTAAAATCTAAAATAACGGTCTCAAAAAAAGCCTTAGCTTTCTCATAATTTCCTAATTTTTCTAATTTCTTTCCAACAGCTATCATATCAGGCCCTACTGAGTTAGGATAGTCGCTCATTATCGCGTTGGTAATCTTACATTTTAGGAAAAGTGCATCTAGTTCTTTGTCATATATAGTCTACCCGACATTTCCCACCCCTTATTCGATGTGGTAATATTTTTTATAAGCAGGCCCCATTAGTTGAATGATTTTTCGATGTACCTCTTTGATATTGAGCAAAATAGGT
>JBCDJE010000832.1:0-2083 GCA_038748185.1 Bacteroidota bacterium | reverse complement strand
AGCCGCGAATAAAGAGCTAAGTTTATTATGATGAATTCGGTAAAGATTGTAAAGAACTTAATAAAGCAATTATATTTCTCTTAGATTACAAATCTTTTACTAAAAAGTAATGAACCCTCCTTTACTGAATCTTAATGAGGGGGTTGAAGCATTTTGTACCACTTTTTAAATCATTTTATAACACCTAACATCTCCTTATATTTTTCAAATTTGAATATGCGTTTGTCATTTACTACAAAATAGTTTTAAGATAAATAGTAATTACTGTCTTTATTGATTTTACAAACAACAACGAAAATGAAAAAACAAACTTTACCATTTACTGCTAATCTTAGTACTCCTCATAGTTTTCCGATTATTAGAAATCTGGATACAAATTTTGCGCTTAAAGCTAATATAAGTGTATACACCTCACTCAACTTAAGTGCTCAAATTAATTATAGTAGTTTTCCCGACTAACTTATTAATGAAACAATTTAGAGTGACTCGATTAAATTGCTGTTTTTAAGGCTAATCTTCAAGTAAGTAGCTAGTGAAGAAACAGGTCGTGAATCACGCAAATGTTTAGCTTCTTTCTTTATTTACCCAATTCAATAGGTAATAAGGAAATTAAATTCTCATGGAATTTTTTTTAAATAAAACTCATATAATATGAAATTGAAATTACTAAGAAAGATTTGGCATATGTCAAAACTAGGTGTTTACGGGATATTGCTGCAAATGGTGCTTACCGAAGTACTGTATGCAAGTCCTGATAATATTTTGAGTAGACCTAAAATAGATAGGTCTCGTATTTCTGAAATGATTGGCAGTATGCCTGCACAAGTTACAATAAACGGTGTAGTTGGAGATGAAAATGGCGAACCTTTGCCAGGAGTAAGTATTCTTCTTAAAGGTACAAGTTCAGGTACTACTACTGATTTTAATGGCAATTATACTATACGGGCAAATGCTGGTGACATTTTACAATTTAGTTACATTAGCTATGTAACTCAAGAAGTAGAGATAGGCAATCAAAGTGTTATCAATGTATCATTATTACCCGATACTGAACAACTTGAAGAGATATTAGTAATTGGATATTCTCCTGTAGCACGTGAAAAGGTACTGGGTGCTATTTCATCTGTAGAGTCTAAGGATATTCTACAAAATACTCCTGCTAACGCATTTGAAGGTGTTCAAGGTCGCTTGGCAGGTGTACAGATATTATCTAATGGGGGACCTGGTGCAGGTTTTGATGTTAAGATTAGAGGTATATCTACCTTCTCTTCTGGCACATCTCCTTTGTTTGTAGTCGATGGTCAACAATTAGAAAATATAGATAATATAGATCCGAATGACATAGAATCTTTAGAAGTTTTAAAGGATGGTGCTACTGCAGCTATCTATGGATCTAGGGGAGCCAATGGCGTTGTACTTATTACTACAAAATCAGGTAGTTCAGGAGAACTTAAAGTAAACCTTTCTGCCAATACCATAATATCTAGTTTAGCTGGTGGTCTTCCATTATCAAACACAAGGCAAAGACTCTATTATGAATCTATCCGTAGAACAAACACGACTACTTTAACAGGTAATGAAAGAGATTCCTTAAGTTTACTTAATAGAAACTCCTTTGATCTACAGGATTTGATAACGAGAACTGCGGTGAGGCATCAAGTAAATCTTGCTCTAAGTGGTGGTGGTGAGAAAACACAAGTCTATTGGAATATGGGCTTTCAAGATCAAGAAGGAGTAGTTGTAAATAGTTCTTACCAAAGAGCCAATTCTAGGTTTAAATTAACTTTTAGACCTAATAAAAAATTAACTTTTGGCACCAACCAAAATATTTCCTATGAGGAAAGACTTGGTATAAACGAAGGTCAGGTATTTCAGCAAATGGTAGAGCGTATAGCATACTTTCCGGTTTTTGAACCTAATGGAACTCTTACTCCAGAAATTGCCGGACGCCAAAACCCTGTAGCAGAAGCTACCCTTAGAACTATAAGACAGCGAAATTTCCGAGCGCAAATTTTTAATTATGGAGAATATAAAATATTACCCACTCTTTCTTTTAAATCTACATTAGGAATCAACTTTAGGT
>JBCDJE010000831.1:0-2093 GCA_038748185.1 Bacteroidota bacterium | reverse complement strand
CTGAAAAAGACTAAATACTTAACTTTTTATTATGATAGAGATAGCGGGTTTATTGGTTTTGGGGATTCTCGCACAATGGCTTGCCTGGAGAATAAAAGTTCCGGCTATTCTACCATTGATATTAATAGGACTGTTGGTAGGACCAATTTCAACCTACTTCACACCAGATAATCAGAAATTTATCGATGGTGATAAAATATTTCAAGGTCATTTTTTGTTCGATGTTATTTCTATCTCAGTAGGTTTAATACTATTTGAAGGAGGACTTACGCTTAAAATGAGCGAAGTAAAGACACTAGGTAAAACCGTACGAAATTTAATTATTATAGGCTCAATAGTTACCCTAATAGGTGGTGCTATTGCAGCTAATATGATTATGGGTATGACTTGGCGATTTGCATTCCTATTTGCCTCGCTTATTATTGTTACAGGTCCTACTGTTATTGGCCCTATCTTGAGAAACGTTAAACCAAACTTTAGTATAAATACGGTACTTAAATGGGAAGGAATTTTAATAGATCCTATTGGTGCTTTAGTTGCAATATTAATTTACGAGTTTGTAGTCTCAGGGCAGCCTAATGAACAATTCACATTTTTTGCACTCAAAGGTTTTGTGCTTACTATTTTATCTGGAATTGTAATGGGTGTCTTTTCAGCATTTATTCTCTATAATCTACTTACAAAAAATTGGCTTCCCAAATATTTGAGAAATGTTATTGTATTAGCCATAGTTATTCTTACATTCTCTATATCTGACTTATTACATGCAGAATCAGGGCTACTGGCAGTCACCTTGCTGGGTATGATCTTAGCTAATTTAAAAATTGATGACTTAAAAGAAATTCTTTCTTTTAAAGAAGATGTTGTTCTCATTCTTATATCATTTCTTTTTGTAACACTTTCCTCGCGTATAAAAGTCTCCGACATTACTACGGTATTAAACGGTTCTAGTTTTATCCTTTTTTCTATTGTTGTTTTTATTTTACGTCCTATATCGGTCTTTTTAAGTACTATAAGATCTAATCTTTCGCTAAAAGAAAAAATATTTATTTCTGCAATATGTCCTAGAGGAATTGTATCAGCAGCAGTAGCTTCCATTTTTACAATACGTTTAACTACCCTCTTACAAGATGGTACAGGTAGTATGATGGAGCTTTTTCATGCACAACTTCTTCTTCCTTTAACTTTTATGATAATAGTAGGTACTGTTATTTTACAAGGGATCTTTGCCAAACCACTTGCTACTTACCTAGGAGTATTAAGGAAAGAACCCAATGGCGTTATTTTTCTCGGTGCTAGTGAACCGGCAAGATTTGTTGCTAAGTTTCTCCAGTTGATCAATATACCTGTAAAATTAGCAGATACCTCAAAGGCAAATATTCACGAAACTGAAGCTATAGGTTTACCAGTATTTGAAGGAAGCTTAGCTAGTGATGAAGCATTTGAAGAAATTGATCTTTCAGAATATGGACAGTTACATGCTATGACTTCCAACACAGAAATTAATACAATGAGTTGTAAGATTCTTAGTGAGGAGTTTGGTGAAAATAGAGTATTCAGGCTAGCTTCTAACGATGAAATTACTGAACCTAAAAAGGATAAGAGTAAGAATTTACTATTTAATGGAATGGTAGATTACATTAATATTACCCAATATTTCAGGAAGAATCCCTTAATACAATCATTTAATATTAATTCTCTAGAAGAGTTAAATAACTTTTTGAAAGAATCTGAAAAAAAGATTATTCCTCTATTTGTGCTTTATGGGAAAAATAAAATATTACCCATTACAGGTCAATCTCTTGTCATTTCCGAAAATTCATCTTTGTATTATATTATAAAAGACGACTATCAAGAACCTGAGCAAAATACTATTAGAGAAAGCATCCATGGATAATGACTCTTGGCTTTAAAAGTAACTTTTTAATAATAGTAAATTTAGTTATTGCCAAAACGCTCCAAAAGCTTTCTTCTAAACTGATTTTCTGCGTGATACAATGCAGCAACCTGTCTCACAGAAATTACTTCCTTAAATTTCAAAAGGTATTTTTTTTCTATTTGAACTTCTTCTTCTCTTATAGCTAACATAGCGT
>JBCDJE010000830.1:0-2099 GCA_038748185.1 Bacteroidota bacterium | reverse complement strand
TTTGCAAGATAAATCATTATAAGCAATTTTCATTTCGATAAATCTTCCTTATTATGCTTTTATATGCGAAATTTGAATACTAAATAACAAGCATAATGTAAGATTATTTATTAACGATTATTCACTTTTTTAGTATTAACTAAGATGGATGTAGCGACAATAAGAAAAGAATATTCTTTAAAAGAATTAGATGTGTCCCAAGTTGCTGATGATCCTATCACTCAGTTTAAAAAATGGTTTCGAGAAGTATTAGCTGCTGAAGTTCCTGAGCCTAATGCGATGAATGTAGCTACTGTTAGTAATGATGGGCATCCTACTTCTCGCATTCTATTGCTCAAAGGGATAGAAGATGAAGGATTTGTTTTTTATACAAATTACCTAAGCAGGAAAGGTAACGAACTGTCAAACAATCCAAATGTTTGTCTGAATTTCTTTTGGGCTGAACTTGAGAGACAAGTAAGAATAGAAGGTAAAGCAGAAAAAGTAACGAGTGATACTTCAGATGTTTACTTTAACAGCAGACCAAGAGGCAGCCAAATAGGGGCTCATGTATCGCCCCAAAGTCAAAAACTTGAAAATCGTGAGGTATTGATCGAAAAAGAAAAAGCATTAGTAAAAGAATTTGCTGATCGGGATGTACCCCGTCCACAGCATTGGGGTGGTTATCACGTAACACCAACTTTAGTAGAGTTTTGGCAAGGAAGACCCAGTAGATTGCACGATAGGGTGGTGTATATCTGGAATGATAGGCAGTGGGAGATCAGCCGCTTAGCGCCTTAATTCAAAAAGTTATTGACTTATTAAATTGAACGTTTTATTCTTTTGATGAGAAAAGTGCCTTGTTTTGTAGTTGGTGATTATCACAAAGCTTTTGTATTGAACAAGACACTTTTCAATTTTTAGTTATTAGGAATTATACACTACAGATTTCAATACCTTGCTTTAAAGAAGCCAGCTTATCTTCCCTTTTTGGTATAAATTCTTGAGCAACATGACCTTTAAAACCTGTTTCGGCAATAGCTTTCATAATAGCAGGATAGTATAGTTCTTGAGTTTCGTCAATTTCATTGCGACCAGGCACACCTCCTGTATGATAGTGTGCAATGTACTGATGATATTTTTTTATGGTAGCAATTACATCTCCTTCCATTATTTGCATGTGATAAATATCATACAAAAGTTTGAATCTTTCCGATCCCACCATTTCGCATAACGCAGCCCCCCAAGCTGTATGATCACATTGGTAATCTTTATGATTTACCTTGCTATTGAGTAATTCCATAACGATAGTAACACCATTTTTTTCTGCCACTGACATTACCTTTCTCAGCCCTTTTGCAGCGTTTATCATACCTGTTTCTTCATCTATTCCCTCTCTATTTCCTGAAAAGCAGATGATGTTTTTAATACCATTTTTTGCGGCAATAGGTATCAACTCTGTATAGTTTTTTACAAGTTCTTCATGATACTCTGTATGATTCCAGCCTTTTGTAAGACTAATTTCAGCTCCATTTCCCATTGCACAAGTGAGGTCATACTTTTTTAAAGTTTCCCAATCTTTTGGGCCCAATAACTCAATTGATGAGAGATTGAGCTTTTCTGAAGCTTTGCATAAATCTTCTAGTGGGATATCATTGTAACACCACTTACAAACTGAATGGTTAATATTGGCACTTGTTTCTTTATCTAATAGGTTATTAGCGGCATTTAAGCGGTTAAAAATTGCTCCAGTAGCAGTCAGAAAAGTAGCACTTCCGGCTATTTTTTTAATAACACTTCTTCTAGTATTTTTCATCTTCAATTATTTTAATGAGCATTTTACTTGCTTTCTTTTTTCTTTAAAATTAAAAGAAATTCTTTTTCAATTACCAAAATTGATTGATTAGTTTTAAGCTTTTATAAACAATACTTTGAAAATTGAAAATACTATTTCGGTTTATTATTTCTGCCTTAGCTATAATGCTTTCAGCATATGTTCTTGAAAATTATGGTATTTCTGTTAAGGATTTCGGCACAGCAATAATTGTTGCTATAGTAATGAGTTTGTTAAATGCGTTTATCAAACCAATTTTAATCTTCTTTACATTGCCCATTACCGT
>JBCDJE010000829.1:0-2105 GCA_038748185.1 Bacteroidota bacterium | reverse complement strand
GTAATAAGTATCTTTTTCCCAACAAGTGCGCTTGGAGTTGTAAAGAAATCTTCTAAAGTTACTATGATGTGCTCAGGTTCAGCCATTCTTCCTTTACCTGAAAGACCACTCGCTAACTCTCCTTCTTCTGCATCAATTAATATATTATTATTTTTAATAAGAGTAGCAATATTTTTATGGGTGGTAGGATGGGTATACATATCTAAATCCATTGCTGGGGCAAATAGAACAGGACATCTAGCTGAAAGATAAGTAGCTAACAAAAGGTTATCAGCCAGTCCATTTGCCATTTTAGCTAGTGTGTTTGCACTAACGGGTGCTACAAGCATAACATCAGCCCAAAGACCAAGCTCAACATGGTTATTCCAAATACCAGTTTTATCTTTTACAAAGTCAATTAAAACTGGATTTTTTGAAAGCGTTGCTAATGTAAGAGGTGTAATAAAATGAGAAGCTGAAGGAGTCATGATGACTTTCACTTCAGCTTCTGCTTTTACAAGTAACCTTATCAATTGCGCTATTTTATAAGCTGCAATACTACCGGTTACTCCTATTAAAATTTTCTTCCCTTTTAGTGTCATTTATTATAAAAGTGCCAAATCATCTTCATCAGGCTTTTCAAGCTCCTCATCTTCTTTCTGATAATATATATTATCTTCGAGAAACTCTTCTGTAGCTAATAAAGAGGGTTTAGGCATTCTCTCATAAAACTTAGATATTTCTATTTGCTCTCTATTTTCAAAAATTTCTTCAAGATTATCTACTGAAGTAGCAAATTCAGCTAGTTTATTACTAAGTTCTTCTTTAATCTTTGTTGATATCTGCCTTGCCCTTTTAGAAACAATTACAACAGATTCATAAACATTATCTGTATCTTTTATCAACTCTGAAATGTCTCTGGTCTCAATGGATGAATTTGCCATTTATCTGTGTTTAAATTTAAAATCGATTAACAAATATAATAGGTTATGGTTTAACTAACGTTTGTATCAAACAATTAATTTATACCAAGGTCTTCAAGTTCTTTCTGGGTTTCCTGAAATATAGACTCCGCTTCTTTTATGTAATCTGACTCAGGAAATCGATCTAATAAATAATAATAATATTCTATAGTTTTTTGATAACGTTCTTGTTTCATAGCTTGAATACTCATTTTTGAAAGTTCGTATTCTGCTTCGATCTTTCTGTAAGATATTTCTTCTTTCAGATCAGAATCTGGAAAATCTCTCTGAAAGTTTTCATAAGCAATTACTGCAGCTTTATATCGCCTTAATCTATGATATTGTTTAGCAACAGTATATGCTTTCATTTCCAGTTTTTCACGTAATTCATCAATTACTTCAGTCCCTTTCTCTGTGTAACTACTTTTCGGAAAGATATTAAGGAAGTCTTGCATTGCTTCTATCGCCGCATTCGTATTTGACTGATCGAGGTTAAAATCGGGGGTACTTTTGTAATTAGAGTAGGCAAACATATACAAAGCTTCTTCTGCAAATTCGCTTCTTCGATAAGTATCATAGAACTGTTTAAAATAATAAGCTGATAGGTCGTATTGCTTTTGATTATAATGGCAGTAAGCATAATAAAACTGCACAAACTCTGCTTCTTTTTTTCCAATCATATTTGGAAGTAGGTCTTCAAAAACCAAACCTGCCCGATAATAATCTTCGTTATCGTAAAAATTGACTGCTGCTTTATATTTCTCATCAATATCTGGATTCTTTAGCACTTTGGTAAGATTGCTACATGAACCGCCAATAAAAACAATTAAAAATAGTATGATACTCCTTTTCATAATTCTGCAAAGTTACATTCACTAATGATAAAAAAAAATCTCTATCATTATGATTCCTTTTTTCAGATAATAAACATCTTTACTATAAAATGTAAAAAAAACAAAATATGATGCCTGAGAAAAAAGAAAGGTAATTCTGGTAAATACATTTAAGAGGTAAATATTAGACAAAATTTTACTGATGCATTTTTTAAAAGACCTAAAATGCCATTTTTTAGCAGGTCTATCACTTATTTTTTATTTTAGATTAGGTTACTTCACAGAAAGAGAAAACACCATTGAAGTAGTAAGCTTATTTGCTTGTTTATTC
>JBCDJE010000828.1:0-2111 GCA_038748185.1 Bacteroidota bacterium | reverse complement strand
TTTTTATCCACTAGCTAATTTCCCCAATATCCCACTTTATCAAATCAAAATGAATACAACCCTCATTGCCTATTTACAATTAATGCGTCCTGCGAATATCATTACTGCCATTGCAGATATTCTTGCAGGGGTTGCAGTAGCTATTGCTTGGCACTCAGGATCAGATAGTTTAACATTTATACCTAATGAAATTGGCTGGCTCATACTTTCAACCATTGGTTTGTATGGAGGCGGAGTGGTTTTTAATGATGTATTCGATGCAAAACTCGATGCTGTAGAACGCCCCGAAAGGCCCATTCCAAGTGGTAGAGCAAGTAAGAGTGGTGCTATCATATTGGGAATAACTTTACTTCTTGGTGGCATTTTAGCTGCTTGGCAATTCTCTGAAATAGCAGCAATTATTGCTTCTTTTGTAGCATTTTTGGCATTACTTTATGATGCTTGGGGCAAACATCAAAATATTTTTGGCCCAATAAATATGGGATTTTGCAGAGGGGGAAATTTATTATTGGGTGTTAGTATCATTCCTGAAGCATTAGATCATTATTATCTACTAGCAATCATTCCGGTAATATTTATTGCCGCAGTAACTATGGTAAGTAGAGGTGAAGTAAATGGCGGTAATAAAATCGCAATTATTTCAGGTGGCATATTATACTTAATGGTTATTTCACTCTTAGGCATGGGCTTATCATTTTTGCCAAACTATACACCTATTCAAGCACTACCCTTTACTTTATTGTTTGCTTACCTGGTTTATCCTCCTTTATACAAAGCCTTCAAAAGTTTAAAACCACAAGATGTAGGCAAAGCAGTAAAAGCCGGTGTATTGTCACTTATAGTAATGGATGCTGCTATAGCAGCCGGCTTTTACAACCTCTATTATAGCTTGGGGGTATTAATTCTTTTACCTATTTCCATTTTCGTTGCCAAACTTTTTGCTGTAACTTGATTGATAAATTAGCTTATTGATAGTTATACAATACATGTTATAGGTTTATTTGCGCTTATCTTGTAGCACATCTCATATCCAACTTAAACCTGCATAAGAAAATGGAAAAAAGACTAATGATTTATGGTGCTTACGGTTACACAGGTAAACTCATAACTGAACTAGCAGTAAAAAAAGGATTACACCCTATTCTTGCAGGAAGAGATGAGACCAAAACCCATAGCCTCGCTGAAAAGTACCAGCTATCTTGGAAGAGCTTCACTTTAGAAAATCAACCTAAGCTACTAAGTATACTTCAAGATATTGATATTTTGATGAATGTAGCAGGCCCATATTCCAAGACTGCTACTCATTTAGTAAATGCTTGTATTGCTGCTAAAACCCATTATCTTGATGTGACCGGAGAAATTGAAGTATTTGAATGGATTGCCTCCAAAAATGAAGCAGCCCAAAAGGCAGGAATAACTTTACTACCCGGTTGTGGCTTCGATGTAGTTCCGTCAGATTGTTTAGCTGCCATACTTAAAACTAAAATGCCCGATGCTACCCACTTATCTCTTGCTTTTAAAGGTGTTAGTTCATTCTCAA
Source organism: Bacteroidota bacterium (assembly GCA_038748185.1). Lineage (GTDB taxonomy): Bacteria > Bacteroidota > Bacteroidia > Cytophagales > Flammeovirgaceae > Chondrinema. The sequence continues at coordinate 571 of JBCDJE010000828.1, read as the reverse complement.
GGGGAACCGCCCTCACTATGCTGGAAAATGTTCATAAAGGCGGGAAAATCAGAGAAAATGGTATTATTAAGGAAGTATCTTCTGCTCATAAAACCAGAGAAGTTTTTTTAAAGAATAAAAATAGATTAGCAGTAAGTATTCCTTGGGGTGACGTTTCAACAGCTTTTTATAGTACTGGTATCCCTAATATAATTGTGTACATGGCTACTAATGCACAAATGATAAAAGGAATGAAAATGACTCGATATTTTGGTTGGTTTGTGGGTATGCCATTTATTCAAAACATACTTGCTAGTAGGATTAAGGCCACTATAGATGGTCCCAGCGAAACAAATCGAAAAAATGAAAAAAGTTATTTATGGGGAGAAGTAAAAAATCGTGTCGGGAATAGGCTAGAATTATATTTAGAAACACCTGAAGGCTACCAACTAACTGCCCTAACTGCTGTAAAGATTATACAAAAACTAGCAAAAGAACCCATAAGTACAGGCTTTCTTACACCCTCAAAAGCTTTTGGTGAAGAATTTATTTTAGAAATACCCAATACACAACTAAAAGAAGCTTAGTACAC
>JBCDJE010000827.1:0-2117 GCA_038748185.1 Bacteroidota bacterium | reverse complement strand
GTTTTTTTCGATTCTTCTTATTTTTGGTGTATGGGGGTTGTTTATGTCATTTTTCCATCCGCAATGGGCGGAAGATAATATGATCATGGACGGTGATGCGGATACTTTAGAGAAGCATTTGCTCCAAAAGAGCTACCAGAATTGGTAATAATATCCGATGTAGGTACCACTATCGTTCCGTAATCAGTACCGGAATTATTAAAGAGAAAATGCTTTATGCCCACAGTATATGTAAGTTTACTATCAGCCAAAACAGACTTCCATTCTAATCCCATAATATTTTTAACTATGCTTTGAGGTGTGGTGAGAGGATCTTCTCCACTAGTAGTACGTAATCCAATAGGATCTTCCCCCAAACGTTTCTGAAAGGTATAAGCATTGTTAAATGTCAAAAAATATTTATTTGATATCCGATGCTTAACGGTTAGTATACCAGACCAGTCTGTATCAATAAATTCTCTAAGACTCTTTCTGTTACCACGGCTTGTTTCACCGCCCTGCGTTTGCCATACCCTTTCAATTTCTCCAAACCAGTTATAAACATTCACGGTTGTATCAACTAAGGTATTGGTATTTCTACCATAAGCTCCAAAAACTCGAATCTTAGTCTTACCACCGTACAGTTTTTTTTCATAATTCATCATCCCAAATTGACCTTCGTCAAATAATTTTGCTTCTCCAAAGGCTTGAAGCATCAATGGACCGTGCTGTAAATCTTTTCTCTGATTATTTAGTCCTATGGAAATTTTAAAATCATCTGCCCAAGACTTATTCCTAATGCCTAGTTGTAATTCTCCAAAAAGTGACCTAAATGTATCGTGAAACTTATTGGTAGTTACATCCACAAGGTTTCTCGTTTCAGAATCGGTAACCTGAACATTTACAGGATAATCATTATCACTGTAATTAAAGATTCCTAAGAAATTGACATATAAACCCTTATTATTTATGCCGAAAGCATTGATTGTTGCGCGATGTGTACTAAAGCTAGCAATCTCATAAGATAGGTCAATATTACTCTCCCTTTCTTTTCGGCTTACAAAATTCACGGCACCACCCAGAGCATCAGCCCCTAACTCGATTGGAAGAACACCTTTGTAAATATCAACACGTTCAAGACTGTTGGCTGTCAGTATAGATAGGTCAAAAGCGTTGCCCATATAATCTAAGGGAATCCCATCCCTAAAGTAAGCGATTGCTTTCCCTTGAAGCCCATTAATATTTAAGCGTGTTGTACTTCCAACACCTCCACTTTGCCGAATGTTAATACCTGCAGTTCTATTTAGTATAGTAGCTACATCAGATGCCTCAGAGCTGATCTTAGTTAATTCTATTGCTTCTACTACTAATCCACCAGACTCAAGTACTGGTTTCCCACTTTCTGAATTAACCTCAACCTCTTTCAGCTCTGTTGTTGAACTTTTTAGCTTAAAATCAAGTGTCTTTTGTCTAACCTTTGAGATTTGAACCGTAATTGTTTGTTTTACATATCCAATAGAAGATACCTCTAATGTATAAGTATCAGGCATATTAAACTCAATTCTATAATATCCATTTACATCTGTGACGGCACCTGTAGATGAGCCTACTATTCGGATAGTTGCTCCTAGTAATGGACTGTTATTTTCATCTCTAATATGTCCACTTATGAATAGATTGTCTTCCTGTGCTTGTGAATATGCAACAATGAGTAAAAAAAATATTAAAATGAACAGTAAACGTTTTCCCATTAAATGTTATCTTCTTCTTGCAAGTATTTATCTTTTATGGTTTTTAAAGTATCTTTTCAAATAGAATGTTTACTCCACATCATTGAATTCACTATTACTAGCTATTAAAATCACTAGTTCTAGCTATTTTCATTTTCCTCTAAACATATTTAACACACACTGTATTTAATTTTAAAATTTTATTGGTAGTAAACAATAGTTAGTTCAGGACATTAATTGACAAATGTTTATTCGTATATGAATACTTTTAAACCTGCAAAAAAGAAAAAAAGACTTACAAAAAAGGTATTGGGTTTTTTACATCTTTGGTTAGGACTTTTATCTGGTCTAGTTGTATTTATATACGAATAAACATTTGTCAATTAATGTCCTGAACTAACTATTGTT
>JBCDJE010000826.1:0-2120 GCA_038748185.1 Bacteroidota bacterium | reverse complement strand
TAATCAGCTACCTTTACTAAATTACTTTCGAATACCGGATTAAAAGCTGCTGAGAAATCGCTGTTTAATTCAGTATCTCGGTAGGTAGGCGCCGACATAATTATATTATTCTCTACTTTTTCAGTTTGAATAGAAAGCCCGTAAGAAATATAATAAGCGACATCTTGTAAAGTGAGTTGTTTACTTGAAAGTAAACCCTCTATAGTATCTTTTACTTCAAGTTTCTTTTGGTTTACCTCAGTAGTTTTTAATGAACTTTCACCTGTAATACCTAAAGCGGTTAAGATCAACCTCGATTCTTCTAATTCACTAAAAAGCGCATTGCAAGAAAACAAAGCTTTTAAAGCCTCTTTGTTATTGTTTGCTGCAATAGCTTGAGCTGCTTCGTTCTGAAATTGCTGAATTTTATTGAGGTCTGTATCAATTAAGTTTTCATAATAGGTAATTACTTCACTTTTTCTCGCAAATGCGAAGGCAAAAGCTTCCTTATTGCGTTTATCGTAATAAGTTTCAAATTTTAACCCTACAATGTTTGCCTCAGCCAGTGATACACTAGTTTGCTTAAAGGATTCATTAGTTTTTGTATTCACATTCTGAATATTAAGCTCAGCGACACTTTTAATTTTTACTTGTATAGACTCGATCAATTGCTTCCGTGCTACTTCTGTAAGGATATCAAACAACTCTTTTGAGTTCTGTTGTACATTTCCCTGAGAAGCGAAACCAGTTAAAAACATACTTTCCGGATACTGTGCTTCTCTTTGGTAATAATCAGTCCATTCTGGTTGTTGTGCTTTAAGCAATGGTGCTAGAAACAAAAACAAAGGGATAAGTAAATATATTTTCATTTTATTTATAATTTCTGAAGTACTAGCAGTAACGGAATATTTTCTTTCTGGTTAGATTTTTAAGTTTTTTTAAAGAAAAAATTCTTAAAAAGTGCTTATTGAGTGTATTCTTTTAACTTTTTTGCCAATGCTCCAGCTAGTTTAGTAGCTACATTATTAATTCGTTCTCCATCGCTTAGAGGATTCTTTTCACGTTTTTGAACTATTTGTCTATATCTATATGATAAAGCCCTTTCATCTCCTCTAAAACTGCCCCACTCATGAGCAAACTCATAAGACTCACTGAAAGATTCCGTTTCTAATAAACGTGCTGTTTGCACATCTAAAATTTTATAGGAGCCACTCATTCTGGCACTTGCTGTTTTATTATGTATAGTTACAATAGCAGTAACCTCTCTATCTTGGTAAACAGCCTCAGTTTTTCCTTTATCATTTTTCCTTTCTCCAACTTTCACTTTTACTATATTTTTTACTTGCTGATTTTCGCGGGTAACTTGTTCACGATCTGAAAACATTTGGGTGATTCGACCAGTAAGTATTTCTTGTACGCCTAAGATTCTGCCAACTTCAACTAAAGTATTATCATCTAAAACACCACTTGCCCCTAATTTTTGTTCCTTCAAAACTAATTCTAGTTGTTCTCTATCAATAATTTCTAAGAACTCCATAGCTTGGCTATCATCGAAAAGTGTAGCAATTACTTGATCTGTTATATATTCACCTACTGCACCATAGTTGGTTTTGCCACTTTTATTTTCAAAAGGGATAATTGCCACTCGCGTTGTACCAGCAACCCTGGCTTCTTCATATTTTTGGGCAGCATCTCTGTAACTTGCTACATACCCCAATGCTTTTTTAAATTCTTTAGCGGCACTTTTGTTGTTTTCTATTCCACCTGCAGCCATTAACCTGAGAGCACCTTGGTAATGCGCTTCGGCAGCATCTTCTTTACCTCTTTCAAGCTGTTGTTTTGCTTCGTTTAATTCATTATAAAATTCCTTAAATTCTAGCTCAATATTCCTCCTTTTCATTTTAAAAGCATTAGGAGGGAGGTTTTTTGCATCGCTTGAATACTTTATGAGTGTCTCATATCTTTGCACGATTTCTCTTCTTTGGTTAACAGTTTCATCACTATTAAACTGCTTCGAAGAAGCTTTAAGCATAGTAATTTTATCTTCGTAATCATTTATAAACCTCGGGAAAGCAAGTTCTAATAATTCTTGAGCTTTTGTATTTTTATCTGGTTTTTCATACAGGGAATTTATCGCATTG
>JBCDJE010000825.1:0-2126 GCA_038748185.1 Bacteroidota bacterium | reverse complement strand
CCAAAGTCTTCAATCTACATTATTGATTGATAAAGGAAACAAGTATGCACAAAGTTATGCTGTAACCATTCAAATAGAATCTGCAGAGGCAGTAAAAATGATGGTGAGTAACTATAAAGATTTTACTGGTGCGCATTGGGCTGCTTTCGAGCCTCGATTCAATTGGGAGCTATTTCCTAAAGATGGAGAACAGACAGTTTATGCCAAGCTTTTAGATAAAGATAATAACGAAATAGGCTCGATAAAAGATAACATAATTGTAGATGCAACTCCTCCATTAAATCCATCGATTAAAATAGATGTACCTAAGAAAATATCTAATGCTAAAACACATTTGGTCGATGTAAAATTAAAGGTAGAGGGAGCCAAGTATATGATGATTAGCAACAATGGTGCTTTTTATGGACATAAATGGCGATTCTATGAAGATGAACTATTAGATTGGGAATTAGAAAAAGGAGGAGATGGCGAATATACTGTTTATGCTAAATTTAGGGATATTGCAGGAAATGTGACCGAAACAGTAAAAGACAAAATATTTTTTGATACGCAAAAACCTTTTAATTGTAGTGTAGTAATTAATGATGATGAAAAGTTTACATTTAGGCAAGACGGATTGGTAAAACTAGAGATATTTGCAAATGAGGCTGATTCAGTAATGATAGCAAATGAAAAAACATTTAGTAATACTAATTGGCAGAGTTATAAAACCAAGACCGAATGGACATTTGAGCACGGTGATGGAGTTAAAGCAGTTTATGTGAAATTTAGAGATATTGCAGGAAATGAAACAGGAATTTTTACCGATAACATAATATTAGATACTACACCACCAAAAGATTGTGAATTTGAAATCGATGCAGGCGCAAGTATAACTGCTGATATAAATAAGAAAGTACTCTTGCGTTTTGGTGCCGAAGATGCCAAGTATATGATGGTGAGTAATTTTCCTGATTTTAAATCGGCTCGCTGGCAGCTTTACAAAAATGAGGTACACGGTTGGCAATTAGAAGGAGAAAAAGATGGGAAAAAGACGATTTATGTAAGATTTAAAGATGAGGCTGGCAATGTGAGTACTATATTTAGAGATGATATAGAACTAAAGAGAGGGTTTTAAAATCCTCTCTTTAGTTCTTTAAAGTAGCATAATTTATTACGCACTTATATTTAAGTTTGTGCCTACCTTTTCAAGTAATTTTTTTGTTGCTTTTATACCTTCCTCTTCAGAGAGTGCTCCGCCTTCATACTCTATTCCAATATATCCCGTGTATCCAGCATCTTTTACAATTTGCAACATTTTATTGTAATCAGTCTCTATTTCAATTCCTTCTTCATCAAATTTGTGAGATTTAGCACTTACGCCCTTAGCGAAAGGCATCAATTCTTTCACTCCTTTGTAGCGATCATAGCTTTTTAAGCATTTATATTTTTCTTTTCCATCGACCATTTCTACTTCATAATCGATACAGAAATTGCCAAAATCGGGTAAAGAACCTGCGTTGTCCATATTCACTTGAGATAATACCCCACTTAACCACTCACCATTTGAAGAATGCCCGCCATGGTTTTCAATTATCACATTTATATCAAAATCCTTAGCAAATGTAGCTAAAGTGCCTATACCATCAACTGCAGCAGTAGATACTTCTTCAGCTGTTCCTTCTCCCGCAGCATTTACTCTAATAGAATGGCAACCTAAAAACTTAGCAGCCTCAACCCATTTGTAATGATTTTCTACAGCTAATTTCCTTTCTTCATCGTTGGTACTCCCTAAATGACCTTCTCGGTCAATCATAATTAATATATTATTTACACCCAAATCTGCCGCTCTTTTCTTCATCTCTGCCAAGTATTCTTTATCAGTAGCTTTATCTGGGAAAAATTGGTTAACATACTCTACAGCATCTATTCCAAAAGTATTTTTTGCTATTGAAGCAAAATCTAGGTTATCCATTTTACCACTAAAAAAAGAAGTATGTAAAGACCATTGTGCCAGTGATATTTTAAAGAAAGGAGAAATAGGTACTTGTGTAGTAGTTGTCTCTTCTACCTTAGTTGTTTGCTGTCCTGCTCCGCAGGAATTTAGTATACTTAATCCTGTACCGAGAAAAATACCATTTGCTGTG
>JBCDJE010000824.1:0-2131 GCA_038748185.1 Bacteroidota bacterium | reverse complement strand
CTTAGTTTTTATCCTTTTTTAAATGCGGATAAATTGAAAAATTAAATTAAAATCTTCGATCAATGCTCTCTTTTTTGGAGGTGCAAAATTTACATTTTTCTATCATTTAAATCTTGCATACTTTAATTTTTCTTATTCACATATAACTTGTTATGTATTGAAAATCAATGAATTATGATGTTTTCATAATTTTAAAAACCACGTAAAAATACTCGTAAAGGCGATAATCAATTTTTTGTAAGTAGTGTTTGGAAAATTAGTACTGATAATAAGTGAATTACATCAGAACAACTCTATTATTATTTAATTTGAGTCCCTTTTTTCTGCATAGGTGATTTTATCTGGATTATAGTAATGATAAAGTGGGGAAACATATAAACAAGTCAAAGAACATTAAGCGATAGATGTACGGCAGGACAAGTTTCAATCTATTAAAAACTAGAGTCTTAAACTCCTTTTGAGAATCGTATCACCAAAAACGACGAAGAATCTTTCTGTTGGCATTATCAAGGTAATCAGAAGAAACAAAAGGATGTTTACAGTGGCCACGTTGGCATCGCAAAAAATAACACACCATAAAATATATGTAGATGAATACAAAAGGCAAGTGGATAAAATACTTGTGTTATGCTTATCATGGCAGGTCACATGATCGGAGTATTTTATGTACTGAATTCGATGCTGAAAGAGGACTCTGTTTTGAGGAACATGTAGTTCATGTTGACCTTAGATACTTGAGTATTGCCAACGATCATGGTTTCAAAAAATTGAGTATCCCATAATTGGAATAAACAGAACAAAGAATTGATCGAATGACAAAAAGCTGCCAATAAAGTGAGGAATCAGGTCAGGGTCACAGTGGAGAATTCTATTGTGGGTCTTAAACGGTACAGAATCCTGACAGGCAGTATGATGTAGAAAGGTTACATTCTATAACAAAGTATTAGGTATCTGCGCTGTTACACTAACTTATTGATGTTCACACCAGAACAACCCTAATATACAAGAAGGACAAGAGAAGTACCTATCTAAAGATTACCAATTCAGGTAGAATAATGGATCTTCTTTGGTTCATTATGCTAGAATAAGTCTATCTACTCGCTAACTATTTGGTTAGCTCATAGCAAGTCAGGTCAGTAAAAAAAGAAAAATCTACTAGCTTCATCGATTAATATAAGGAAGTCTTTAAATCTAAAAGTTTTATTGCATGAAAAAATTACTACTACTATTATGGCTTGCTCTAGTATTACCACTATTAGTAACAAATTTAGTTTACGGACAAAGTAATTTGATAAGTGGTACTGTTACATCATCAGATGATGGGGAGCCTTTACCTGGAGTCACTATATTGATAAAAGGAACAACTATCGGTACTACTACTGATCTAAATGGTGAATATAATTTAAATGTACCCACAGGAGAAAATGTAGTTGCATTCAGCGATATTGGTTTCCAAACACAAGAAATCGAGATAGGTAATAGAAGCACTATTGACGTAAGGCTTGAACTGGATATTGACCAATTAGAAGAAGTAGTAGTTATAGGATTTGGTACACAGGAGAAAAAGGATATAACTGGTGCTATCTCATCGGTATCGGGAAAAGACTTGAATGAAATTCCTGTTGCTACATTTGAACAGGCTCTTTCAGGAAGAGCTGCAGGAGTACAAGTAACAGCAGGGTCTGGCATACCGGGTGCAGGAGCCAGTTTAAGGGTACGGGGAGTCGGTTCTACCAATAATTCTGAACCACTTTATGTTATTGATGGAATAATTATTGGGAATGAGGGTGGAGGTGGACAAGCTTCTATCAGCCCCTTAGCACTGCTTAATCCTAACGATATAGAAAGTATAGATATTTTAAAAGATGCTTCAGCTACTGCTATTTACGGTGCTAGAGCAGGTAATGGAGTAGTTATCATTACTACTAAGAGGGGAAAAGCCGGAAGGATGTCTATTAATTTTGATACATATGCCTCTGTAAATGTTTTGGATAGAGATAATTTTAGCATGTTAAATGGACCTGAATGGGCGCAGTTCTTCAATGATGTAATGATTGAAACCAATACAGCAAACTTCACAGGAAAACCCTTTGTTGATAAAATTTTAAGCGGTGCTGATATACCAACTTAT
>JBCDJE010000823.1:0-2137 GCA_038748185.1 Bacteroidota bacterium | reverse complement strand
TTTATTCATATAAAGTTCAAATACACTCAAACAGTAATTCATAGTTACCATTTAGCTTTACAAGTTATTTCATAAGCTAAATGTTACGAGATATTCTGGCACATTTAAGCTTACATACATCTTTATTTCTATAAGAGAAAATTTTAATGAAGTCAGCTTTTCTATTGCCATTTCCCTTCTTACTCATTTCTTATCTCTCCTGCCAACCCCAAAAATCTGAAATAGTACAAGTAAACGATAGTGGAGAAGTACTTGCAAAAATTCATTGTGCATCTTGCCACCAATATCCCAATCCCTCATTATTGAACAAACAAAGTTGGAAAGAATATATGCTTCCTAGAATGGGCTATATGTTAGGCATTTACGAAAATGACAAAGTACGAGATAGCCTCATAGAAGCTGGTTCTGGTGGAATGCTAGTTGAGACAGCGAATATTTATCCAAAAGATCCTGTACTAGATGAAACGAGCTGGCAAAAAATACAAGCATTTTATTTACAAACAGCTCCTGAAAAACTAACTAATAAAAAAACAGAAACGATAGAAACAGGACTAAAACATTTTAAAGTAGTTAAACCTTCCTTAAAGTTATCACCACCCAGTAGTACTTTAGTGAAATTTACTGAAAACCATGAAATTTTTATTGGCGATGCACATACTAAGAAACTTTTTCATTTAAATGCGAATATGGAATTGATAAAAGCAGGAAATGTAAATGAAGGAGCAGTAAGTATAGATGAAATTGAAAATGAAATTTGGATTACCGTAATGGGCTCCTTCTCTCCTACTGATGCGCCTAAAGGTTTCATTTTGAATTTACCAAAAGAAGGAGGTAAAGTTGCCAATGTACCTATAGGCCAATTACGCCGACCAGTTCATTCGGCCTATGGTGATGTAACAGGTGACGGTTTAATGGATGTAGTTGTAAGTGAGTTTGGTAAATGGACTGGTAGACTAAGTCTTTTTATTAACCAAGGAAATAAAGTATTTGAAAGGCAAACACTGATCAATCAAACCGGGGCAATAAGGGCTTATCTCAAAGATTTCAATAAAGACGGCTTACTGGACATTATCTCACTATTTGGGCAAGGCAATGAATGCATGTACATTTCATATAATTTAGGAAATGGCAAATTTCAAACGAAACAGATTTTGCAATTTAGCCCTGCCAATGGCTCTAGCTACTTTAACTTATTTGATTTTAATAATGATGGATATGATGACATCATTTATACAGCTGGCGATAATGCCGACTTTAAACCTATTATGAAGCCTTACCATGGTATATACATTTTTGAAAACAATGGAGAAAATCAATTTACACAGACGTTTTTTCGCCAACTCAACGGTGCTTATGCTGCTATTCCTAACGATTTTGATTTAGACGGTGATTGGGATATTGCAGCTATTTCCTTTTTCCCTAACTATAAGCAATCATCGGAAGAATGTTTTGTTTATTTAGAAAATAATGGGGGAAATAGCTTTACCGCTTCAACTTTTCACGATAATGAAATAGGACGCTGGTTAGTAATGGATGCCGGAGATATTGATGCTGATGGAGACCAGGATATCATTTTAGGTTCACTTGCATTTGAGGTAATTCCCAAAAGTAATTTAGTTGATCGTTGGATAAAGGAAGCAATCCCATTTATTATCTTAGAAAATACCACCAATTAGCTAGCTTCATAACCCTGACTTACGAAAATACCCTTGCTTAACCTTGTTCTGTGTTTCATAGTATCGGTTTGTGTGACACAAACCGAGGGTAAGAGCTTTCCAATCCACTTTCCAAGCGGCTTGGAAAGTGGCTTCACTTTGAAAGCATAAATCAATTTTCGCTCAGCAAGATGATAAAAGTGTCGAATATATTTTACAACCATTAATTGTTATAACAAAGTATCTAAAAGTTACGCAAAGTACTTCAAAGATCACTTGGCATCATTCATATAATAAGTGAGTGCTCCACTTGGGCATTTGCTTACTTGTGTTGCCATTTCTTTTGATGAAGCTCCTTCAGCATTTATCCAAGGTCTTTCCTTTGGTTTAAAAACGCTTGGTAAACCCTTCCAACACTTAGTAGAGTGAATGCATTTTTCTGCTTCCCATACTACGGTGATTTCACCATTTGTGTATTTTTT
>JBCDJE010000822.1:0-2138 GCA_038748185.1 Bacteroidota bacterium | reverse complement strand
GTGAGACCAAACAGGATGATGCTGAGCACCATGAAACTGGTTGCCGTGATGTTCTTGATCGCATTGGCCATGTGAAAATCGCTGAAGCCAAGATGGAATTATTAAAGTATTAACAATAGCAGGTTGGTGTATTGGTAGCTTCTCTATTTTAGTAGGCGGCTTCGGGATAGCTAATATCATGTTTGTTTCAGTAAAAGAACGTACTAATTTAATTGGGATTCAGAAATCTTTGGGGGCTAAAAATTATTTTATCTTACTGCAGTTTCTTTTTGAATCTATTTTTCTTAGCTTCCTAGGAGGTGTTACAGGACTTATTTTGGTAAACTTACTTTCATTCTTTTCTACTGAAACTTTTATAATTTTTCTCTCGTTCGAAAATATTCTTTTAGGAATGGGGGTTTCGCTCACTATTGGTGTATTATCAGGATTAATTCCAGCAGTTGCTGCTTCCAAAATGGATCCTGTAATTGCTATTCGATCAAAATAACATTTCTATGCTTTAAAAATGTAAGGCTTAATCATCTTTTTCAAAACTATGAGTTAACTGAACAAGTATTCTTGTAATATATATACTCCTGCACCTGCAAAATATCCTACCAAGGCCAACCATGCAATATTTTTAAAATACCAAATAAAATTAATTCGCTCCATACCCATAGCGGCTACTCCAGCAGCTGACCCAATAATAAGCGCGCTTCCTCCAGTACCTGCACAATATGCTATAAATTCCCATAATGTGTGATCAAGTGGAAAATCTATTACATTATACATTCCCATTGCAGCAGCAACAAGAGGCACATTGTCAACTATTGCTGAAAATATGCCAAGAGCAAGCCCAATAAGATAAATATTTCCAATTGAGTTATCTAAAAATACGGCTAAACTTTTGAGTATTCCTGTAGCTTGTAAGCTTGAAATTGCTATCAAAATGCCAAAGAAAAATAATACGCTTGGTACATCTACCTTCTTTAAAACACCAATTACTGAAATTGGGTCTTTTATTTCATCATTCTTGTCTTTGTGCATTATTTCAGTAAGTAACCACAGGCAACCAAGGCTGAAAAACATACCCATAAATGGAGGAAGGTGTGTATAAGATTTAAAAAAAGGAACAAATATTAGTGAAGCGATGCCTGCACAAAATACAATCCTTTTCTCAAATTTAGATATATGAATTACAGGTGTCTCAGATAAGTTTATAGGGCTGGCTTTAAAATTCACTTCATCTCCTTGAGGGCTTTCTAAGTTCCCTTTTACCATCAATGAGCTAATAAAAACTGGTATTAACATGCAAACCAAACTAGGTAATATGAGTGTAAATACGATATTCTTACTACTAATTTGCCCTCCTATCCATAACATTGTTGTAGTTACATCTCCAATGGGTGACCATGCTCCACCAGAATTTGCAGAAATAATCACCATTCCTATAAAAAAAAGCCGATCTTTTCTCACTAAGATGAGCTTTCGCAAAATCGAAATCATCACTATAGTTGTAGTAAGGTTATCTAACAAAGCCGAAAGAAAAAAAGTAAGAACACAAACAATCCAGAGTAGTTTAGCTTTTTTAGTAGTATTTATTCTTTTAGTGACTACATCGAAGCCTTCATGTGCATCTATTAGTTCGACGATAGTCATTGCACCTAAAAGAAAAAATAAGATACTGGCTACTTCAGCTATGTATTCATGTAATTCTGCGTGAACTTCGCCTACAGGCTTTTCTGTCATGAGAATATAAACTGTCCAGCACATTATACCTATTATTAAAGCAGGTGCCGATTTGTTTATATGAATGTTATGTTCCAGTATAATAGCTAAATATCCTACTACAAAAATAAAAATCAGTAAAGTCTCCATCCAGATAACCTAAATTTATATACCCTGTAAATACGACTTTACACTTATATTATTTCGCTACTTTCCACGAATTATCAGATGATTATTTGGTTAAATAGGGAGTAGTTATTACATAACATTTAACTACATAGACCTCGTAATCTTTGAAACGGAAAAGCTTTGAAAATTTAATTAAATCAATACAGTTACCTATAGTTTTTGTTAATTTGCTATGAATAGAGTACAAGTTTATATTAGATAAATAAAGTTATATATATGTATTCAAGTGAATATAAGATTAG
>JBCDJE010000821.1:0-2146 GCA_038748185.1 Bacteroidota bacterium | reverse complement strand
TCATAACTAATCTAAATATCAATACACAGATGAATTGCAGGGCCGCATCATATGACCATTTTATTTGGTAAAAGAGAGAGGTTTTAAAAGATAAATGCTTACACTAAAGTATTACCTCAAGTTGTCATCATCTATAAAATAGAATTAAGAAAAATATAGCTTAATAAGTATTATTTATCCTTATGCTCTAAATGATGATCACTTTTCTCAATTGAAAAATGTGAACTTAAAATGAAACTATAATGACAAACCAAGTTGATTTAGCCCAGAAACAATCCATCTGGAGTGCGCTCCATGAAGCTATACGCGGTACAGATGCCGACTATACCCAAATTAATCTAAAAAAAGCAATATTTCTTTTAGCTGTACCTATGATTCTTGAGCTAGTCATGGAATCAACTTTTGCAGTAGTAGATATATATTTTGTTGGGCAATTAGGTGCTTCAGCTGTAGCCACAGTTGGACTCACAGAAACCTACCTATTTCTGTTATATTCCGTAGCGATGGGTTTATCTATGGCTGTTACAGCCATTATTGCCCGAAGAATTGGAGAAAAAAATAAAGAAGATGCTGGAAAATCTGCTATCCAATCAATCTTACTATCTATTTTAATCTCACTTCCCTTCGCGATTGCCGGTATATTCTTTGCCAAAGAATTGCTTGCCCTTATGGGGGCAGATCAATGGAGTATTACGAATGGCTATCACTATACCCAGTGGATGCTTGGAGGTAATGGTATTATCATACTTTTATTCATAATCAATGCTATATTTAGAGGAGCAGGTGATGCTGCTATTGCAATGAGAGTACTTTGGATAGCCAATGGATGTAACATTGTACTTGACCCATTGTTAATTTTTGGTTGGGGACCAATTCCTCCATTAGGAATAGAAGGTGCCGCTATTGCTACTACCATTGGTCGAGGAGTGGGTGTAGCTGCACAATTATGGTTATTAGCCAAAGGTGGAAAGCATATTCAGGCAAAAATTTTCCAAATCCGTTTTGAAGCTAAAATAATGCTTAATATTATTAATACTTCCTTAGGTGGTGTTGGGCAGATGATTGTAGCAATGACCTCTTGGATTTTTTTAATGCGGATACTTTCAGATGTAGGAAGTGAGGCTGTAGCAGGTGCTACTATTGCTTTACGGATTATGATGTTTACATTGATGCCTGCTTGGGGACTATCTAACGCTGCTGCTACTCTTGTAGGACAAAACCTTGGAGCAGGCAATGCTGAACGAGCCGAATCTTCGGTATGGAAAATCGGATTTTATAATATGATATTCCTAGTTGCCGTCTCAGTAGTCTATTTTTTCTTCAATCACGCATTAATGGGTATTTTCACCAATAACAGCAATGTTATCAGGATAGGAGGAGAATGGTTACAAATACTTTCCTATTCTTATTTTGTATATGGTTGGTGGATGGTTTCAGTACAAGCTTTTAATGGATCAGGAGATACAAAGACGCCTACTTTGATCAATCTAGTTTTTTTCTGGCTTATCCAAATTCCTTTATCCTATTTTTTAGCGATAAGCCTGAATTGGGGTCATTCAGGAGTTTTTTGGAGTGTGTTTATTTCTGAAACCTCTGTTGGTTTATTCACATTGTGGCTTTTTAAGCAGGGTAAATGGAAAACTGCTACCGTTTAATTTATAAGAAGGGAATACTTTACCTAAAATAGCAAATTATGATAAAATGCCAATATCAAAAAAATAGTTTAGGTTAGTAGAAAAGGAGAATAACCATTAAATATTCTGACTAATGTCAGAAATAATATATTTGGTTCTTTATAAAATTATTTGATAAACAAAAAAACAACGTCACTGCGTGACAGTCGCTGCGATGACAGCCACTGTGACGAGCAATAGCAAAGAATCAGACTGCCGAGGCAGCGGTTTGTGGATGACAGATTGCTTTCAGTTGCGCTTCAGACTCCGCCTTTGCAAAGACAAGGGTAATAGCATCCTTTCAAGTAAAATCATATATAAATTAACACCCTAAGATTTTGGATTTTTCAAATGATTGAAACCTCAGTGTGAACATACTATCAAATTGGTTTGAAAAATCCTCGCTATTCACAAATCCCAAGATATTTTCGATTGTGTGACGGAAGTCTTCCTTACAGTAGAAGAACCCTCTA